>JAGWJK010001285.1 GCA_028865845.1 Rhizobiaceae bacterium | reverse complement strand
CGCATGACACGGAAAATGGATGCGCGTCCGTCGATTGTCGGGCGCGATTTCGTGCAGCACCGGCACAAGGATGCCGGCATGCGGAAACCCGTTCCGCCCCTGCAACTGTGGGATATGTCGAGATTTCCCTCGATATCGAATGACTAGAGGTGCGTGCGGCCAAGCGTGGCGAGCGCATCCTGCAATCTCAATGCCGCCAGTGCCTTCGTGGCCTCGTCCGGAGACCATCCAGCCTCCACGGCGGCGGCGAGCACCTTTGATTCCATCTGAAGCTCAAGCTTCTCGTAAAGCGGCTCGATGGCCTCTCGGGCTGTTACAACGTGTTCGTCCGGAGACGTGATCGGCGTCGCGGAAACCGTAGACATGGAACGCTCCTCTTGCTGAAGGTTGTTTGTTCTTGAAAGTTAAATTGCCAAACCGACAAGCGGCTATTCTTGTTCCCCGAATATCGGGCCTTTTTAGGTGCCGACTAAGGAATTTTTCTGTTCTCGGCGACAAAGCCGAGCACGAAGGCCCTGACTTTTTCCGAGGACATCTCGCATGGCTTCAGTGTATTTCCCGTCGCATTGAGATGGTAGAGATTGAAACTGACGATATCACCTCTCGCCAGATCCTCGGCGTAGAGCCATGTTCTCTTGCCATCTTGAGACCGTTTGACGGTTGCTCTCCATCGACCGCCATCGAACGTTCCCTCCGAATAACCATCCGGAATTTTCGTCAGAGCGCGCTCGAACTCATCACCTGTCGCAGCGTCAGTCATAAAAACATAATAGAAAGGACTTCGTTGGTCTGCAAGCGACAGAAGTCGATGATGATATCGTCGCGATGCAGAGTTATCGCGTCTTTCCGGCAGCCGGCCAGCTTTGGCTGACGAAATCGACGACGACGCCCGGCTTGACCATTCCGGCCAGCTCCTCGACATCCCAATTGGTCAACCGTACGCAACCATGCGATCCGACCTTGTCAATGAGCTCCGGTTCCGGGGTGCCGTGAATTCCGTAGGTCGGTTCGGTCAGGTCGATCCATACGGTGCCGACAGGATTGTTCGGGCCTTTCGGGATCGTCAAAACCTTGTTGTTCTTGCCTTGCTTGAAGTTGAGCTTCGGATCGTACCGGTAAACCGGCATTCTGGCGACACCCTTCACCTTATGCCGGCCTGACGGCGCGGGATTGTCCCGGCTGCCGATCGTTGCGGGATAGACCGCGAGCAGCGACCCGTCCGCGGCATAGGCCAGAACCTGTCCCGTCTTCTTGTTCGCCGCTATCCTCTTCACCTGGCCTTGTTTTGGGGCGCCTGTTATCACCACCCACAGCGTATCGCCCGGTGCGAATTGCGAACCGGGGTTCAAAGCGCGCAGGAGATCGATGTCCATGTGGAAACGCTCGGAGAGCTTCTCGGCGACGCTGGTATAACCGAGGAATTCCATCTTCGCCTTCTCGCCGTAGTCTTCGGGGATATTGGCGACGAGATCGGCGGCATCCTGCGGCGAGACGACGTAGCTCCCGATGATCGGCGCCGTGTCTAGTTCGAGGCGCGAAAGCACCTCCGGGTCCGGCTTGCCGTCGACGGGAAAATTATTCATCGCCTCGAAACCGGCCACGGCCTTGGTGACATTCTCGCCAT
>JAGWJK010001284.1 GCA_028865845.1 Rhizobiaceae bacterium | reverse complement strand
AGAGATCGGCGACCGCCGGGCCGGTCACGCAGAAATGCATGTCCCTGGCGCAATGATCGGCGCTGAATTCCTCAGTGAAACCCTGGCGGATGTTCATGCCGCCGGTAAATGCGATGCGTCCGTCGACGACGATGATCTTGCGGTGGGTGCGCAGGTTGGCATAGGGCAAGCGCAGGCCGATGATGACGTTGCCATTGAAGACGTCGACCTGCACCCCGCCATCGCGCAAATATCCCATGATGCTCGGCACGGAATAACGGGCGCCGACAGCATCGATCAGGACGCGCACGCTCACCTCTCGCTTGACGGCTTCGATCAGCGCATCCGCAAGCCGCAGACCGATCGGATCGCGGTCGAAAATATAGGTCTCAAGCAGGATGCTGCGTTCGGCACCGTCGATCGCAGCTTTCATCGCGGCGTAAGCGGCATCGCCGCTCTGCAGCATCTCGATGGTATTGCCGGTGCTCATCGGATAGCGCGACACGCGGTCGCCGAGCGTCTTCATCGATCCGAAGCGGCCGCCGAAGCTGCTGCGCACGACGTCATCATGCGCGTCGAAACTGGCAAGCTCTCCCGCCGCATCCTTCTGGAACAGCGCGTTGCGCTGTGATGTCAGCGACGCCCGGCGGATCCGGTTGATGCCGGCCACGGCATAAAGCAGGGCGCCGACGATCGGCGACAGGATGATGACGCCGACCCAGCCGATGGCGGCGCGCACGTCTTCTTTCGTCATGGCCGCATGAATCGCAGCGGTAGCCCCCAAGGCTATGGAAACGACGGCGAGGAACTGGCCCCAATGCGCGAGAAGCAGGTCGAACATGGACGCGAGTATAACTTTGCCCGAGAAAGCTGCAATCAGTCGTTGATGGTATGTGAGGGGCGCCGGCTGACGACAAAAGGAGGAAAGATTTCCATATTAGTGATTTTCAATTGAACGGTGGCCGGTCCGCAGCCATAATGGTGCTTCGGCTGCTTCGGCTGCTTCGCCTGTGTCGATCAGGTCATATATGCGTCCACGAAGAGCCGACCGCAGTTTTGAGCGTTGGGTTTGGTGGTTTCACCGCTGCTGGCAAAAGCTCAGCAGGCCCGAGTGCTCAGGGGAGGCGTCAAGCCCGCTTCGAGAACGGGTGTTTTCCAATCAGCCATGTCCAATGATGCGAACGGAGATCAGAGATGCTGAATACCAGGGACGAATGGATCATGAAACGTGCCTATGCCATCTGGGAGGAAGAGGGTTATCCTTCCGGGCGGGATACGGTTCACTGGGAGCAGGCGTGCAACGAGCGTACCGCGATGGAAAAGAGCGCCGTCGCCAACATCGAAATCGGAGCCAAGCCAAAAGCAAAGCGTAAGGCACCGGCCGGTATCGTTGCTGTCGTCGGCGAAGCCGCAGCCAAGGCAATGACCAAGCGGACATCCAAGAAAGCCGCAGAAGCCAAACTATAAGACGATTTTGCCGTAAGTGGCACGATCACCCGCAGGAGCGGCCCGTTGTGGATAACGGGCCGTTTTCTTTTGAGGCAGCCGAGGAAAAAGTGGCGAAAATTCGGCAATTTTGCGCGCCTCGCGGGAACAAATGTCACACACGAATGTTACAAGGCGAACGGGGAGTTTCGCCATGAACAA
>JAGWJK010000161.1 GCA_028865845.1 Rhizobiaceae bacterium | reverse complement strand
GAGGCCGCCTTCAAACAGCCGACGCTTCAGATGTTCGAGACCCAGAGCCACCCGCTCTACGCTTCGGCCCGGCTCTGGGATGACGGCATCGTCGATCCGCGCCGAAGCCGCGATGTGTTGGCGTTGTCGCTCTCGGCCGCGCTCAATGCGCCGATCGAGGACACGCGCTTCGGCGTGTTCAGGATGTGAGGTCGCGATGTTCAAGACGATACTGATCGCCAATCGCGGTGAAATCGCCTGCCGGATCATCCGCACTGCGCGACGCATGGGCATTCGCACCGTGGCGGTCTATTCGGATGCCGATATCGGCGCGCTGCATGCTCAACTCGCCGACGAAGCCGTCCATATCGGCGCGGCCGCAGCGAGCGAAAGCTATCTGTCCATCGGGCGCATCCTCGATGCCGTCAGCCTCTCCGGCGCCGAGGCCGTCCATCCCGGCTACGGCTTCCTCTCGGAAAATGCAGAATTCGCCGCAGCGGTCGAAGCAGCCGACGTGACCTTCATCGGCCCATCGCCGGCCTCGATCCGCGCCATGGGTTTGAAGGATGCCGCCAAGGCCTTGATGGAGCGTGCCGGCGTGCCGGTTGTCCCCGGCTATCATGGCGAACGACAGGATGCCGCATTCCTTGGCGAGCAGGCGGCCGAGATCGGCTATCCCCTCCTGATCAAGGCCCGCGCCGGTGGTGGTGGCAAGGGTATGCGCCGTGTCGATCGGCCGGAGGATTTCGAGGCTGCATTGGAGGCGGCCCGGCGCGAGGCGAAGGCGGCATTCGGCGACGATGCGGTACTGATCGAAACTTACCTGACTCAGCCGCGCCACATCGAAATCCAAGTTTTTGGCGACAGCCACGGCAATGTCGTACATCTTTTCGAACGCGATTGCTCGCTGCAGCGCCGGCACCAGAAGGTGATCGAAGAGGCGCCGGCCCCCGGGATGACCGAGGACATGCGCGCCATTATGGGCGAGGCGGCCGTACGTGCCGCCCGCGCGATCGATTATCGTGGTGCCGGCACTGTCGAATTCATCGCCGACGTCTCGAACGGCTTGTCGCGCGATCGCTTCTTCTTCATGGAGATGAACACGCGTCTGCAGGTGGAGCACCCCGTCACCGAGGCGATCGCAGGCGTCGATCTCGTCGAATGGCAGTTGCGCGTCGCCGCAGGCGAGCCATTGCCGAAGACACAGGATGAGCTTGCTATTGGCGGCTGGGCGTTCGAGGCGCGTCTCTATGCCGAGGATCCGTCGAAGGGTTTCCTGCCGGCGACCGGTACGCTGTCTGATCTGAGCTTTCCCGACGGAGATGTTCGTATCGATGCCGGCGTCCGCCAGGGCGATGCGATCACGCCATTCTATGATCCGTTGATCGCAAAACTGATCGTCCATGCGCCGACGCGCGAGGCGGCGCTTCACAAGCTGACGGACGCGCTGCGCCAAACCCGTGTCGTCGGAACCGCCAGCAATCTCGATTTCCTGCGCCGATTGAGCCAGCAACGCGATTTCGCCGCCGGCCGCCCCGACACGGGCCTCATCGACCGCGAGGCGCAAGCGTTGATCGCCGTGGCCGAAGCTGATGAGCCAACGCTTGCGGTTGCTGCGATAGCCGAGGCTGGCGGCCTGTTGTTGCCCGCGAAATCCGATCCCTGGAGATCGCTCGGCTTATGGCAGCTCTGGGGCGTGCCAAGCCGCTCCGTCAATCTGCATCACCATGGCGGCCATACGCCTTGCCGCGTCAGCGCCCTCTCGCGTGACACATTCTCCGTCGACTTCGGCGACCGCCGGCTGCGTGTGGAGGTCGTCAGCCGTTTCGATGGAGGTTGCCGCGTGGCGATCGAAGGGCGGCAGCTGAATGTCGAGATATTCGAAACGCCCCACGGAATGACGATCTTTCTCGATGGCTGCGCGCACGAGTTTCAGCGCCCTGATCCGTTGGACGCCGTAGGGGAGGATTCGATCGGCGAGGACAGGCTGGTGGCGCCGATGCCGGGCCTGGTCAAGATCGTTCGCGTGCGGGAAGGCGATGCCGTGGCGAAGGGCCAATCGCTGATCGTCATGGAAGCGATGAAGATGGAGCTGACGCTTTCCGCATCCCGCGATGGCATCGTGGAAAGCCTGCACGTCGGCGAAGGGGATCAAACCAGCGAGGGCGCCGTCTTGCTTCTGCTGCGGCAGGAGGAGGGGGCATGACCTCAGCAAGAGACGCTTCCAGGCACGTCACCATCGTCGAAATGGCGCCGCGCGACGGGCTCCAGAACGAAGAGCGGCTGATCGATACCGATGCCAAGATCAGGCTGGTCGATCTGCTCTCCGATTGCGGCTTCGAGCGTATCGAGGTCACCAGTTTCGTCAGTCCGAAATGGGTGCCGCAACTGGCCGATGCCGCCGAAGTCATGGCGGGTATAAAGCGTGTGCCGGGCATTCGCTATGCGGTGCTCACTCCGAACCTCAGGGGGTTCGAAGCGGCGGTTGTAGCGCGCGCTGACGAGGTGGCGATCTTCGCCTCGGCGTCGGAGGGGTTTTCTCAGCGCAACATCAATTGCTCCATCGCGGAAAGCATCGAGCGTTTCCGGCCGGTTGCCGCCGCGAGCCGCGATCGTGGCATTCCCCTGCGCGGCTATGTCAGCTGCGTGGTCGAGTGTCCCTATGACGGTGCGGTGCCGCCCGAAAGCGTTGTCGCCGTTGTCAGACAGCTCGCGGAGCTCGGCTGTTATGAGATCAGCCTTGGTGACACGATCGGCAAAGGGGAACCGGAGGCTGTCGATCGCATGCTGGAGGCCGTGCTTGCCGAGTTTCCGGCCGACAGGCTGGCCGGGCATTTTCACGACACATCGGGACGGGCGTTGGAGAACATCGCCGTCGCGCTGAAGCGGGGCTTGCGCGTCTTCGACGCCGCGACCGGTGGCCTTGGCGGTTGTCCGTTTGCGCCCGGCGCCAAAGGCAATGTCGATACCCTGGCAGTCGACCGCTTTCTCAAGGCACGCGGCTTCGAGACCGGCCTCGACAGCGAAAGGCTCGAGCGCGCCGCTGCCTTCGCTCGTGATTTAAGGAGCACCGCATGACGTCCCAAACGATCCGTATCGCGATGGAAGAGCGCGGTGTTGCACATCTCACCCTGACGCGCGCGGAAAAGCACAATGCGCTGTCGGCCGAGATGATCGATGCACTGACGAAAGCAGCGCATGATCTCGGCCGTAACAGGTCGGTTCGCGTCGTTGTGCTGCGTGGCGAAGGCCAAAGCTTCTGTGCCGGCGGAGATCTCGGCTGGATGCGGGCGCAGTTCGATGCCGGTCGCGCCGCGCGCGTCACCGAAGCGCGCAGACTTGCCAACCTTTTCAAAGCGTTGAATGAATTGCCGAAGCCGCTGGTTGCTCGCGTGCAGGGCAATGCCTTCGGCGGCGGCATCGGGCTGCTCAGCGTCTGCGATATGGCGATTGCTGCGGCGACTGCCCGTTTCGGCCTGACGGAGGTGAGGCTGGGGATCATTCCTGCGACCATCAGCCCCTATGTGGTCGCCCGCATCGGCGAGGCAAACGCCCGTCCGCTATTCATCTCCGGCAAGATTATCGATGCCTGGCATGCGCATGCGGTCGGGATGCTGACCCGCGTGGTTCCCGAGGATGCGCTGGACGAAGCGATCGAATCCGAGATCAGGCATCTGCTTGCGGCGTCGCCGGAGGCGGCTGCCCGGGCCAAGACGCTGGCGCGATCGCTCGGCACCCCGATCACGGAAGAGACGATCGACCGCGTCGTCGAACAATTGGTGGAGGCGTGGGAGACAGAGGAGGCACGCGAGGGCATCACGGCATTCTTCGAACGACGCGAGCCGAGCTGGCGTCGTTAGACCCCATCGAGCGGCAATCGCAGTCCGCGCTCAGGCGAGCCTGTTGCGCTCGACCGTCAGTTGCGGAAAGGAGCTGCTTCCCGTTGTCGTCAGATCGCCGGACGCCGGCTTGTCCCAGCGAAAGCCCATGATTGCGCCCTTCTCCACGTCCTGAAACAGATTGTCAGATATGACGGCAGTTCCCGCTCCGTCGACGACGGACACCACGCAGCCGATCGGCGTGTGGCGGACGATGTTGCCGGTGGCGACCAGATTGCGGAGGTAGGGTCCCCAGCCTAGCTTGATACCCCAGAGCGGTGCATTCTCGATGACGTTGGAGGCGACCAGCGTGTCAGCTTCGGCTGATATGCCGATGCCGAAGCCGCTTTCCTGTGGGTAGGGGCCGGTCAGTGCCAGGTTGCGCACGATATTGTCGGTGACGCTTGCAAGCCGGCCACCCTTGTCGAAATTGGCAATGGCGATACCATTGGCGGCGCCGTCGATGAGATTGTTGTTGACGACCGCGCCCTCGAATTCGAATTCGCAGAAGATCGCCGTCTCGCCGGAACGCAGGCACTGGTTGCCGGAGATCTGCACGTTGGAAGCGGAATTGGCGCGCACGGCGGTAAAGGCGCAGTCGGCAATCTGATTGCCGGAGACCAGTACGCCGGCGGCGCGGAACACATTGATGCCGTTGCCATTCTGCCCGGTGCCGCCATCATTGGCGCCGATACGCGACACGCGGTTGCCGGTAATGATGCTGCCGTCCTCGCCCTTGTCCCAACGATGGATCAGAATGCCGCCGTTACCGCAATCCTCGACGGTATTGCCGCTGATCGTAAGGCTGCTCGACTGCACGGCGTAGAGGCCGGCATCGGCCGCGCCGGAAATGCGGCTGCGCTCGATCCTGCCGCCGCAGCGTTCGAGCTGCAGGGCATGTTTACGGCTACCGGATATATCGCAATTGTCGATCAGCACCTGGTCGACCCCGCTGAACTGCAGGAGGCCGCCGGCATAGTCGGCAAGCCAGCGATTGCCTCCGTCGAGCACGAGGTTGGAAAGCTCGATCCGCCGCGCCTTGTCGGCCACCATCAGGTGGCCTTCGCCGCTGTAGGTCAGGCGCGTGGCGCCGGGAACGCCGATGATCCTGGTATTGTCGGGCAGGGTGAGGTTCGACACCTCGTAGTTGCCGGGCGGCAGGAACGCCGGCGCGTTGTCGCGAGCGGCGCTATCGATCATCGCCTGCAGCTTGCCGCTGCGCATGTCGGTGGTGCCCGGCGTCGTCTTGAAGGCGATGGCGTCGATCGGCCCACGCATCTCGGCATTGTCGATCTTGGCGAGGGGCGCCGCAAAAGCGCGCGGCGCCACCACACCCGTTGCCGCCGTGGCGGCAATGTAGGCCATGAAAGCGCGGCGCTTCATCATCATCGTCTCCTGTGCGCAGAGCCCGATATCAGTTGCGGAAGCTCGTACGTCGTCCAGATTGTCGCCACATCACCACAGGTCTTAACGAGCGCGGATGCGGCCATGGTCTTTTTATACAGGCAGGAAACGTGCCACCGGTTTTGTGCCGATTTGGTACGGAAAACGTGCTGTTCCTCGATGCCTGCGGTCATTGCTTAATTTCCGATGCGGCACTTTATGGTTTCGTTCACCCATCTCCTTAAGCCGCTTGAAGGAAGCCCGACCTATACTGATCGCGTTTCAGTTGTGACATTTCAGTAGGGCCGTGCTCGCGGCCGGGTTAGGAGAATGCGCATCATGAATAAACCGGCTCTTCAGCCCTCTCGCGCGAGCGAGAGTGGGCGTTCGCTCGATGTCGAGACCGAACGGCTATTGACCGCCTCGCAGGCGCTCCTGGCTGCAAATGCGCATCACATGGCAGAGGGCATCGAGCATTTGCGCCTGAAGGCGATCGTTCACGAGCTGCCTGACTTTCTTTATGTCAAGGATCGGCAGAGCCGCTTCGTTTTTGCCAATGCCGTAACGGCAAGGAGCCTCGGCTTCGACAGGGCGAGCGCACTGGCCGGGAAGACCGATTTCGATCTGTTTCCAATGGGGCAGGCGACGGAATTCTATCGCATCGAGCAGGAGATCATCGCCACCGGCAAACCGCGGCTCGATATGGAGACAACAGCCTTTTCCACGAGCGACGGCAAGCCGATTTATCGGCTGACCTCGAAAATGCCCGTGCGCAACGACAGCGGCGATGTGATCGGCCTGATCGGCATCTCCCGTGACATCACCGAGCGCAAACGCCAGGAGCAATTGCGTCGCAGCCAGGCCGAGCTGCTGGAAATGATCGCCAAGAGCGAACCGCTGGAGATGATCCTCGAAGCGCTGGTGTTGATGGTCGAGAACGAGCTCACCGATATCAGGGGTTCCGTGCTGCTGCTCGATCACGAAGGCACCCGTCTTTTCCATGGCGCCTCACCCAATCTGCCGGCGGCCTATAGCCGCCTGATCGATGGCATTGCCATTGGTCCGAAGGTCGGCTCCTGCGGTACGGCCGCCTGGCACGGCAAACCCATATTCGTCAACGACACGCAGACGGATCCGCTGTGGGAGGATTTTCGCGGGGCTGCCGGTCAGTTTGGCCTTCGGTCCTGCTGGTCGACGCCGATCACCACATCGCAGGGCAATGTGCTCGGCACCTTCGCTCTCTACTCCGGCACGGTGCGCGATCCGACCCAGCGCGAGCTGGAAATGATCGCGATGGCAACGCATATCGCCGGCATCGCCATTGAGCGAAAGCGCACCGAAGACCGCATCTATTTCATGGCCCATCATGACGATCTGACCGGCCTGCCGAACCGCGCCTTTCTCAAGGAGAATATGGCGAAGATCCTTTTCAAGGCACGTCGCAATGGTCGCAAGGTCACGGTTGCCTATGTCGATCTCGATAATTTCAAGCAGATCAACGACAGCCGCGGTCATGGCGCCGGCGATGAGCTGCTGAAGGAGCTGACCGCGCGCATGGTCGATGGCCTCAGGGCTTCCGACATGGTCGTGCGCCTCGGCGGCGACGAATTCCTGCTGGTCGTCGTCCATCAGTCGCGCCACGATACCGGAATCATGCGACGGCTGCACGAATTGCAGAAGATGATCGCGCAGCCGATAACGATCGGCGGCAGCGAGGTTTCCGTCACAAGCAGCATCGGCGTTGCGGCCTTTCCTTCCGATGGCGAAACGCCGGAAGAGCTGATCGCCGCCGCTGACGCCGCCATGTACAAGGCCAAGGAATTCGGCCGGAACCGCATGCAATATCACAGCCATGGGCCGGATGCCGCCGGGGTCGTGCCGCTCAGCGAGCAGGAGGAGCTGCGCAATGCCATCGGCTCCAACCAGTTCTTTCTCGAATATCAGCCGCAGATCGACGTTGCGTCCGGCCGTGTCGTCGGCGTCGAGGCGCTGGTGCGCTGGCGCCATCCGCGCAACGGCACCCTGCCGCCCGGACAGTTCATTCCACTGGCCGAGGAAAGCGGGCTGATCATTCCGCTCGGCCTGTTTGTCCTCAACGAAGCCTGTCGGCAAGGCAAGCGCTGGCAGACGATGGGCCTCCCGCCGATGACCATTGCCGTCAATGTTTCTGCCCGGCAATTCAGCGATCCGGCTTTGGCCTCGCATGTCGCCGAGGCGCTGGAGGCAAGTGGCCTCGATCCGCAATGGCTGGAGTTGGAGTTGACGGAAAGCACGCTGATGCACGATGTGCCGCGCGCCCTGCACGTCATGCAGGCGCTGAAGGCTCTCGGCGTACGGCTGTCGATCGACGATTTCGGCACCGGCTATTCAAGCCTTGCGGCGCTGAAAACCTTTCCCTTCGACCGTCTCAAAATGGATCGCTCCTTCGTCGAAGCGTTGCCGCGGGATGAGACAACCGTCGCCATTGCCTCCGCCGTGATCTCGCTTGCCCGCAGGCTTCGTCTGGCGGTCGTCGCCGAAGGCGTCGAGACCGACGAGCAGCTGGAGTTCCTGCGGGAAAGCCGCTGCCACGATGCCCAGGGTTTCTATTTTTCCCGGCCTGTCGGAGCGGGGCAGATCGCAACCATGCTGGCTGCGGGACTCTAGCTGCCATCCCTTGCCAGGCATCGTCCCGGCTGCAATTCTGCGCCCATATGCGTAAGCCCTTAAATTGATTCGATTTTGGGGCAGG
>JAGWJK010000160.1 GCA_028865845.1 Rhizobiaceae bacterium | reverse complement strand
TCCTCCGGCGCATGGGTGCGGATGCCGATCTGGATCGAGCGGTCGGGATCGATCAGGCCATCGCGGACGGCGCGGGCGACGAACGAGCCATGGTCGATGCGCCTGCCGTCGTCGAACCAGGTGTCCTGATGCGCGTCGAACTGAACGAGGGCGAGCGGGCCATGCTTGGCGGCATGCGCCTTCAATAGCGGCCAGGTGATGAAGTGATCGCCGCCGAGCGTCAGCATGAAAGCGCCGCTGTCGAGAATGGCAGTCGCCTGCCGTTCGATCGCCGCCGGGGTCTCCTGATGATTCCCGTAGTCCAGCAGGCAGTCGCCATAATCGATCACTGCCATGTCGGCAAAGAGATCGCGCTTGAAGGGATATTGCGGATCATTGTCGAAGATCGCCGAGGCACGGCGGATCGCCTGTGGGCCAAAGCGGGTCCCCGGCCGATTCGATGTGGCCGCGTCGAACGGTATGCCCCAGACGACGGCGTCGGCGCCCTCGAGCGATTTGGTAAAGCGCCGCCGCATGAAGGACAAAGCGCCGGCAAAGGTCGGGTCGCTGGCCGCGGAGGTCAGGTTGGCTGCCGTGAAGGCATGATCAATCGACGTGTTCGGCAAGGAAATCTCCTGGGTTTGATGGGACGGAATTCTGTCCGGAAAGCCGCGCCGCCTCTTTTCGAGCGCTGCTGCGTCCGGTTCAGGTCACGTCTCTGCGTGAAAACCATAAGCACGTTCTACACGCGCAATGCGAACCTGATATTGCTCGTACCAGCGTTCGCGGCCGAGTTTCTGTGCCGCGAGATGCGCGACGACGTTCTTCCAGGCGCGGATACTCTCTTCATCTCGCCAGAACGAATTGGTGATGCCGAAGCCATCCGCCCCGCGGGCGCTCTCGACGCCAAGACAGCCCTCCTGCGCCAAGGCCAATTCTTCCATTCTGTCGGCCATGGCGCCATAACCCAGGTCGCCCTCGGTGCGGACCGAAGAGAAGGCTACAATATAATAGGGTGGTTGCGGCGTCGCCGCAAACTGCGATGGACTGCTGTCGGGCATGGCTGTCTCCTTCGGCATGAAGAGCTAGGAGCCTGAACCGAAGATTGCAAGCCGGCTTTGAACGGCGGCCGATCTCGCATGTCCGAATTTTTCAAACAAAAAGGCCGGGTGAAAACCCGGCCTCTTCGATAGTCGAATTCTCGGTAAGCGATTAACGCTTGGAGAACTGGAACGAACGGCGAGCCTTGGCGCGGCCGTACTTCTTGCGTTCGACGACGCGGCTGTCGCGGGTCAGGAAGCCGCCCTTCTTCAGGACCGAGCGCAGGCCCGGCTCGAAGTAGGTGAGGGCCTTGGACAGGCCGTGACGAACGGCACCGGCCTGACCGGAGAGACCACCGCCGGCAACGGTTGCGATGATGTCGAACTGGCCGTCACGGGCAGCAGCGACGATCGGCTGACGCAGAACCATCTGCAGAACCGGACGTGCGAAGTAAGCCGTGTAGTCCTTGCCGTTGACGATGATCTTGCCGGAACCGGCCTTGACCCATACGCGGGCTACGGCGTCCTTGCGCTTGCCGGTCGCATAGGAGCGGCCGAGCGAGTCGACCTTGCGGACGTGAACGGGAGCAGCAGCTTCCACCGACGTGCCGAGATCCTTCAGGGAAGAGAGGTCAGCCATTATCAGGCGCTCCTTACGTTCTTTTTGTTCAGCTTGGCCACGTCGAGAACGACCGGCTGCTGTGCTTCATGGGGATGGTTCGAGCCGGCGTAAACACGCAGGTTCTTCATCTGGCGACGGCCGAGCGGGCCACGCGGAACCATGCGTTCGACGGCCTTTTCAACGACGCGCTCCGGGAAGCGGCCTTCGATGATCTGGCGAGCGGTACGCTCCTTGATGCCGCCGGCATAACCGGTGTGCCAGTAGTAAACCTTGTCTTCGTACTTCTTGCCGGTGAAGACGACCTTGTCGGCATTGATAACGATGACGTTATCGCCGTCGTCGACGTGGGGCGTGAAAGTAGCTTTATGCTTGCCGCGCAGACGCATTGCGATGATAGAAGCGAGACGACCAACGACGAGCCCTTCGGCGTCGATGAGAACCCACTTCTTCTCCACCTCTGCAGGCTTCTGGGAGAAGGTTGCCATAGTTGTATACTCTCTTTTGGGACCCCGGACCCGAGGGTGTCAGGGCGTTTCTTGTTGCTTGGTTTGGCAGGCGAAAACACATGCCAAAAAGAAAGCAGCCGGGAAAGGCTGCGATCTGCGGCGGCTTATAAAGCGGACGGGCAATCAGGTCAATATAACGAATTCCGATGAGTGGAAAAATTATAAAGCAAAATCATATAGTTAATAATGGAGTACTATGATACCACAAATTAGTCGACGGTTCTGTGACAAATTATCTGTCACCCGAGCTTCAAAACCAGCACGCCCGCCGCAATGATGGCGCCGGCAAGATAGCGCCAGATGCTGGAGCGCTCCTTCAATATCACGACGGAAATGACGAGCGCGAACAGAATCGAGGTCTCCCGCAGTGCCGCGACCATGGCGACAGGCGCCTTCGTCATGGCCCACAGCGCGAGGCCATAGGAGGTGATGGAACCGCCGCCGCCGATCAAGCCGCGCCACCAGTTTTTACGGACATGAAAGCCGATCGCCGCGGGGCTTCGTTGCGAGAACGCCCATGCGAACAGAAGCACGGGCGGCAGGAGCGACATCCACAATGTGTACGATATGGAGTTGCCGGAGAGGCGCGCGCCGATGCCGTCGACATAGGTGTAGGTGGCGATGACAACTGCATTGGTCAGCGCCAAGGTAATGGCCCGCCGCCCGCCTTTGCGGGCTTCGAAGGCGAGCGTCAATATACCGGCGCAGATGGTCATCGTCCCAAGCAATGCGCCGCCAGACAGGGCTTCCTTGAGGATGAAGCCGCTGGTTGCGACGATGATCAACGGTGCGACGCCGCGCATCAGCGGATAGACGAGACCGATGTCGCCGGCTCGGTAGGCGGCGGCCACCAACTGAAAATAAGCGAACTGCAGAATGGCCGATGTGCCAATGAACGGCCATGCGGCTGCCGCCGGCAAAGGCAGGAATGCCAGGAAGGGCAGGGCAGTGACCGCGCCGCCGGCTGCAACCAGCGCGGCATCCAGCGATTTATCAGTGCCCGCCTTTATGATCGCGTTCCAGGTCGCATGCAGCAAGGCGCCAAAGAGAACGAAGACGATGACGTCAAGGGGCACGAAAAACCTCAGAAATGGGTGATAGGGGTCAAAAATTTGGCCATTTGTGGATTGAGAGGCGTCAATTGGCCGGAAAAAACATCAAAAAGCAACAAATAGCTCTTGGATGAGGGCGTTGCACCGCTACGCTACTACAGCAATTTTATGAAATTGCATAGATCTCAAGGTTCCTTTTTTGTTCTGATTTACAATGCAACCATAAGATGTTTCTAATGAATGCGTGAATAAAAAGAGAACAAAAATCGGATGACCGATGAACCTGCCACAAAAGTTACTTTGGTAACATTCAAAGCGCTATGGAAATGTTATCGAAAATGCATGCAGGAGAAAGCATCGGAGCCGTCGAAGTTGTATCGGGTAACCAGTTTGAGTGCCAAAAGTCGATCAGTTATTGCCCAAAAGAATTATCTCTACACATAGCGAGCTAGGGAAAAGCGTCGTTCATCAGATGCGCGGCATCTGGAGCTGTTAAAGGGCGCGGCGGGCGAAAATCAGTGTATACAAAAACAATATTCTCATAAATCAATTACTGAGCGTATAATATGCTAGAGTAATGGGAATTTATGAGTATTGTTTTCTGTTGAGTGGGATGCTTCCAAAATTTGGTTGTTTACACGCATTGCTTGTTCACAATCGGTTCTCATTTCGCGGATTCACCGTGAGCGTTTTCTAATTTATATATGAATGAACAGTGAACAAAGACCGCATTTCACGAGAACGATATCAAGCACGAAATTTTGGTTCGATTCAAAGCGCTTTAATTCGCTTTTTTACTCTAAATAGGAAATAGCTATGATGGGTGAGAGTCCGGCGCTGCCGAGCGGCCGCCCGGCTTGAATGCGGCAAAATGATGCCGTACCCGATTGCCGCTTACGGGCGGGCGTAAATGCCGCAGAGCGGATGCCGCGCCGATCAGCGCCTCGGGAAAAGCAGATCATCGTCGTCGAGATCGCTTGTCGGGCGGCAGATATAAACAGGGCAGTCGGGCCGGTCCTTCGTAGGCAGATAGTCCTGATAGGCGTAAAAGCCGACATCGCAGGCATCACCGTCGGAGACGAAACGATCATAAAGCGTCATGTTGCGCACCCGTGTGGCGGGGTAGCGCATGATCACGGCCCGTTCGCGATTGATGATCGCCCTTGCCTGTGCGCAGGTGAAGGTCATGGAGTTGTAGCGTGATATCGCCAGCGCCGGCGTCGTCGCCGACAGGATTGCGAGACCCAAGAGAATGGTTCTTTTCATCTGCATGATCCTTCTGCGAACTCCAATGATTATATACGCGAAACCGCCGGAATGGTTCATTAAAGCTGGTTTGGCAACCTTGCTGTGAGCAACGCATTTCCGCAGCCAAGGTGTTTCCCGAAACATTCTCCAGCTAATCCTGCGCGCCTTTTCACGCCTTCATTGAATATCGGCGGTTTTCTCCCCAAATCAAAGGCCCGTCGATGTGCGCCGGCGCGTTTAATTAATTCATGTTTTTTTGTTACGTGCGGTGCTAGAACAGCGCCATTAGGGATGATGCACAGTGGGATGCCTTTGCGGACCGAACTATAATAAGCCGGAAAGCATCCTGGATTCAGAGAGTTGGACAGACCCTGCCAACAGATTGCAGGGCACGACAATCATGGCGTCGATCGCGATGCTGGAGGGCTGAGATGAATCATGATCAATATGATGATGCCTATATCGCCGATATATTGCAGTCCGTGCGGACGATCGCTCTGGTCGGCGCGTCTCCCAATCCGGCGCGCCCAAGCAATGGCGTCATGGCCTATTTGATGGCACGGGGCTACCGCGTCATCCCCGTCAATCCCGGCCAGGCCGGCAAGGAAATCCTCGGCCAGTGGGTCTATGGCCATCTGTCCGATATTCCCGAACCCGTCGACATGGTCGATGTCTTTCGGGCCCCGGAATATCTGCGCTCGGTCGTCGAGGAAACGATCATGCTCGATCCGCTGCCGCCGGTCATCTGGGGTCAGCTCGGCATCAGGGATGATGCCGCCGCCGCCAGAGCCGAGGCCGCCGGCGTGAAGGTCGTCATGGACCGCTGCCCGGCGATCGAATATCCGCGTCTGGTTGCCTGATATTTATCGCGCCAAACCGGCGATTGAGGGCATGTTTTTTCCGCAAGTAGAGAAGCGTCGCAAAGTTCGCGGTTAACTTTCATCTCCGAGACGCTATGATCCTCTCGTCTTGAACGAGAGGATGCGCTCCCTCGCTCAAGATTTTTGATTCGGCGTGGTTCTATCCGGCAACCTTTCGTGTTCTCGGGACGGCGCCCCAAGGCATAATCACGGGAGGAGACACTTTATGACTGCGAACAATCCAGGTTTTAATACGCTGGCGATCCATGCGGGCGCGCAGCCGGACCCGACCACCGGTGCCCGCGCGACCCCCATCTATCAGACGACCTCTTTCGTCTTCCAGGACGCGGATCACGCCGCGGCTCTCTTCGGGCTGCAGCAATTCGGCAATATCTATACCCGCATCATGAACCCGACGCAGGCGGTGCTCGAGGAACGCGTCGCAGCGCTAGAGGGCGGAACGGCAGGTCTTGCCGTCGCTTCCGGCCATGCCGCCCAGATGCTCGTCTTCCACACGATCATGCAGCCGGGCGACAATTTCGTCGCCGCGCGTCGGCTCTACGGCGGCTCGATCAACCAGTTCGGCCATTCCTTCCAGAATTTCGACTGGCATGTGCGTTGGGCCGATCCGGCGGATACATCCTCCTTCGAAGCCCAGATCGATGATCGCACCCGCGGCATCTTCATCGAGAGCCTTGCCAATCCTGGCGGCACCTTCGTCGATATCGCCGCGATCGCAGCGGTTGCCCGCAAACACGGCCTGCCGCTGATCGTCGACAACACCATGGCAAGTCCCTATCTCATCCGCCCGCTGGAACACGGAGCCGATATCGTCGTGCATTCGCTGACCAAGTTCATCGGCGGCCATGGCAATTCGATGGGCGGCATGATCGTCGACGGCGGCACCTTCGACTGGTCGGCATCCGGCAATTATCCGATGCTGTCGAAGCCGCGTCCGGAATATAGTGGCATCGTGCTGCACGCGACGTTCGGCAATTTTGCCTTTGCCATCGCTTGCCGCGTGCTTGGGCTGCGCGATCTCGGCCCGGCCATCTCTCCGTTCAACGCCTTCATGATCCTGACGGGCATCGAAACCCTGCCGCTGCGCATGCAGCGCCATTCCGACAACGCGCTCGCCGTCGCACGTTGGCTGAAGGGTCATGACAAGGTGGCGTGGGTGAACTATGCCGGGCTGGAAGATGATCCGAACTATGCCCTGCAGCAGCGCTATTCGCCGAAAGGCGCGGGCTCGGTCTTCACCTTTGGTCTGAAGGGTGGTTATGAGGCCGGCAAGAGCTTCGTCGCAGGTCTTGAGCTGTTCTCGCATCTCGCCAATATCGGCGACACGCGCTCGCTCGTCATTCATCCCGCCTCGACGACGCACAAGCAGCTGAGCGACGAACAGAAGGTCGCCGCCGGCGCCGGTCCGGATGTCGTTCGTTTGTCGATCGGCATCGAGGACGTCAAGGATATCATCGCAGATCTCGACCAGGCGCTCGCAAAGGCCTGACGGTCGAAACCTTGGAGACGGGCGGGGGATTTATGACAACACATTTACGATTGGACACCGCCGGTATCGAGGCCGAAGTTGGGGCTCCTGCGGAGGATCGCGTCCTTTCCGGCGAGCCGCAGTTCAGCACTTGGAATATCGAGGAGGCCGACGGCGGCGTCTATGCCGGCATCTGGGAGGCGACTCCCGGCAAGTGGCGGATCGTCTATGACGAGTGGGAATATTTCCACGTCCTGTCAGGCTATTCGATCGTAACCGCAGAGAATGGTGAGGCTTTTCATCTGCGGGCTGGCGACCGGATGATCCTCAGGCCCGGCTTCAAGGGCACCTGGGAAGTCATTGAAACGACTCGAAAGGATTATGTGATCCGCCTGTAAAAAGGCATCGAATCCCTGATATCCGCGAGTTGAATCAAAACATGAAGACCGGTGCCGCCCAGCGCGCACCGGTCTTTTGTATTGAGGTCGCGTTGCGTCAGTTTTCAATGCCGGAAGTTGTGTCACTGGCCTTTCACCAAACTGTCATCAAACTGAAACACTGCCGCTTTAGACGCATCCTTGTCGCCAGGAGATTTAGGTGTGGACGTTGCTCGTTGACGGAACGCTTCGCGCCAGACTCCTGCTCGCCATCGTTTCATCACTCGAGGAAGTGAGTCTATCATGCTTAACCAGAAACTCCGTACCCTTTGCCTGACCGCAGGCTTCATCGCTGCCATGGCCGCTTCGGCTTCGGCTGCTGACGTCTCGGGCGCTGGCTCGAGCTTCATCGCGCCGGTTCTGTCCAAGTGGGCTGAAGGCTACAAGGCTGCGACGAACAACGTCGTCAACTACCAGTCGGTCGGTTCGGGCGCCGGCATCAAGCAGCTCCTCGACAAGACCATCGTATTCGGCGCTTCGGACAAGCCGATGAGCGACGCCGACCTCGAGAAGAACGGCATTGCCCAGTTCCCGATGATCTCCGGCGGTATCGTCGTTTCCTATAACATCGACGGCGTAAAGCCGGGCGAACTCGTTCTCGACGGCAAGACGCTCGCCGACATCTTCCTCGGCAAGATTGCCAAGTGGGACGACGCTGCCATCAAGGCTCTCAACCCGAGCCTGAAGCTGCCGTCCTCGCCGATCTCCGTCGTTTACCGCGCTGACAGCTCGGGCACG
>JAGWJK010001283.1 GCA_028865845.1 Rhizobiaceae bacterium | reverse complement strand
TCATCAGCGCGCGTGCGATGGAAACGCGTTGCTGCTGGCCGCCGGAAAGCTGGCCGGGCCGATGTCCGGATCTTTCGCTCATGCCGAGCCGATGAAGAAGTGAAGCGGCGCGCTCGCTGCGCGCTTCGCTCGGCTGGCCCGCGTAGATGGCCGGCATCTCGACATTGCCGAGCGCCGTCAATTCCGAAAGCAGATGGTAGCGCTGGAAGATGAAGCCGAAATGCTCCCGCCGCAATTGTGAGAGCGCGTCGCTGTCAAGGCGATGTGTCTGCGCACCCGCAACGGTATAGGTACCATCAGTCGGCCGGTCCAGCAGGCCGATGATGTTCATAAGCGTCGATTTTCCGGAGCCGGAGGCGCCGACGATCGCAACCATTTCGCCTTCGGCGATCGTAAGATCGATGTCTTTGAGCGCCGTGATCATGCGGTCGCCGGATTGATAGTCGCGGCGGACGCCTTTCAGTTCTATGATGGGGGAGGTCATGGCTCAGAACCCCATCGGCGGCGGCCCGCCTCCCATGCTGGGTTTTGTCGCCGCGGCACTTGCCTCGCCGACGACGACGCGATCGCCTTCCGCCATTCCGGAGCGGATTTCGGCCGTGACATTGTTGTTGAGCCCGACCGTAACCTTGCGCGCGGTCTCTTTGCCGTCCTCGGTAACGACCCGAACGCCGTAGGATCCATCGCCTGCCCTGCTTCCGAGCGCGGAAGAGGGAATGGTCAGCACATTCTTGGCTGCGCCTAGCACGATATGCACCTCGGCCGACATATAGGTCCGGAAATGGTTGTCCTGGTTCGGCACGGCAAAGACACCGTTGTAGTAGATGGCCGACGATGAACTCGAGGAGGTCGAACTACTGGCGGAAGATGTCGTGCTGCTGGTCGAGGTCACGCTGCTGTCGCTGGTGATCGATTCCGGTGCCGGTTCGATCGATTGCAGCACCGCATCGTAGCGGGTTTCCGGATCGCCAAGAATCGTGAAATGGACCGGTTGCCCGACTTTGACCCGAACGATATCGGCCTCCGATATCTCCGTCCGCACGATCATCGTATCGAGGTCGCCGAGAATGACGATGGTCGGCGCCGCCTGGGCGGCGTTGACGGTCTGGCCCTGCTGATTGACGATCGCGAGCACAGTGCCGTCGATAGGCGCGGTGATGCGGGTATAGGCGAGGTTGGCCTGCGCGGTCTCGACGGCAACTTCCGCCGCAACGATCTGGGCATCCAGCGCGGCAATCTGGGCGATGATCTTCTTGACGTTCGCCTCGGCGGTGTCGAGATCGGCCTTCGGGCCTGCCTGGTTGCGAAAGATCGTCTGTTGCCGCTCAAGCGTCAGCTGTGCGTTGCCGAGATCGGCTTCGCTTTCGTCTTTCTGCGCTTTGACGTTGGCAAGAGATGCCTGGGCTGTCCGCAGGTCATTGTTCTGCGTCGTCGAGTCGATTTCCGCGATCAGCGTATTCTTGTCGACCTTGTCGCCGAGCTTTACGTTCAGGGATGTAATCCGGCCGGAAACCTGTGAACCGACGGCGACGAGCCTGACCGGCTTGAACGTGCCGGTGGCAAGGACGTCTTCTTCGATATCGCCGCGTGTTACGATCGCGGTGATGGCGGATGAAGCCGTCTGGCC
>JAGWJK010001282.1 GCA_028865845.1 Rhizobiaceae bacterium | reverse complement strand
CCGGCCTGTTGATGAACTATTTGTCGTGGCAGGACACCATGCGCGTGTTTGCGCTCGCGATCGCCTTGCTTGGTGTTAGTGCCGCTCTCGTCATCCGCTCTTCACCTGAGACACTCGGGCTGCAGCCTGATGGAGATACGGCAGCGGCATCAACGACCACTATTTCAAGCGGAATGTCCCTAGGCGAAGCTGCAAGCACCGGGCGGTTCTGGTGGTATTTCGGCGCGATATTCTCGGCCTCGATCGGGCAGTTTGTTGCTTTGGTCCACATCAATCCATTCGCCCAGCAAATCGGCATCATGCCGAGCCAGGCGAATCTCCTGATCGGCCTCATCGGTATCGGCAACGTCGCGGGGCGACTATTTCTCGGCCGGATTGGGGATAGGATCGGCGCTCGCCGCCTGCTCCTGTGGCTGACGATTGCGCTAGCGATATTGAATGGCTTCTGGCTTTGCGCGCAAGGAATGGTGAGCCTCTCCCTGTTTGCCCTGCTATTCGGAGCGGCTAACGGCGGATGCATATCGCTCTATCCAGCTGTAGCTGCAAACTGGTTTGGAACGCGAAAGCTCGGCGCCGTTCTCGGCGCTCTCTATATCGCAGTCGGCATCGCCGCGGTCGGAGGCGGCAGTGTCGCAGGCCTTCTCTTCGATCATTTCCATGACTACACGGTCTCTATCGCCTTGAGCGGGTTTTCTGCTCTATTCTCGGCAATGTTCCTCGTTGCCGCTTCCAAGAGCGTACCGAGGATGGTCGCCACGTAAGTGGGGCGATCGGAGCGGCAGTCGGTTCACGTCTGGCCTGGCCTAATCGCGCCACAGGCGGACTTCCGCCATAGAAATCATCGGGCTACATTGACCAGACCAGACAAGAGATCGGGTAATGATACGCACCGCAAATCCTGATGATGCCGAGCAAGCCATTCAAGTGATACGGCAATCCATCGAGGAGCTCTGCATTTCCGATCATCAACGGGACGAAAACATTCTGGGCACTTGGCTTTCGAACAAGACGCCTGAGAATTTTCGTTCATGGCTGAACTCGCCGAACCAGACTCTGCTGGTAGCAGAACGAGATGGAGGGATTTGCGCTGTAGGCGCGGCAACGCGAACCGGGGAGATCACGCTGAACTACATTTCTCCGCACGCTCGTTTCCAAGACATAAGCAAGGCGATGGTCATCGCCTTGGAACGGCGTCTTTTGGATTGGGGCAATAAACGCGCCCATCTTGTCAGTACGCATACCGCGCTTCAGTTTTATCGCTCGGTCGGGTATGTCGACGCCGGCCCGCCCGAGTTCTGGGAGCAATTGCCCGGTTATCCGATGGAGAAGATTCTCGACTGAAATAATCGGCCTTAGGACGAATTCGCTCTTCGCTCGGAAATATCGACCGAAGACAAATTATTGCGCTTCAGGCAATTGGCAGCGGCATGCCGATGATCTGGCCGCTTCCCGCCGGATTGACCGTCCTGTTGCCGTGCAACATGCCCACCACCTGTCCGGTCAGGGTCAACGATCCATGATTGATAACGTCACGGCAGATCTGGCCGTGAACGTCTGCCTGACCACCATCATCAATGATAAGCCCGCCCGTAATCTGTCCGCTCCGCAACAGTGCGAGCCTTCCGCCTT
>JAGWJK010001281.1 GCA_028865845.1 Rhizobiaceae bacterium | reverse complement strand
AAACCGAGGAAATAGACGGCGATGACCAATTGGGTGTCGTTGGCATTTGCAACCCCCAGCGATTGTCCGATCGCCGGCAACGCCGGCAGCATGCTGTCGATCCCCATCGAAATGCTCGCCGTCATCAGCGCGATGGAGACGATGAACTCGACTATGCCGAGGCCAATGCGGGCGGAGCCGGATTGCTCCGCGTGTTTTGCTTGAGGCGGGGTCATAAATCTATGCCAATCAATGAAGTGCGAGAGACGGATCGGAGGGTGGCGGAGCATTCTGCGGGCGGAAGAGGCGTCCTCTTTCGGCAATCAGCACGAAGAAGAGGCCGATCAGCGAGACCGAGAAATAACCGACCACCATGGGGGTCGCCGTGCCGTTGTAAGCCTGGCCGATGCCGGCGCCGATCATGGCGCCGCCGACCGTGCTCATGAAGCCGAGCACCGAGGATGCCGTGCCGGCAATATGGCCGAGCGGTTCCATGGCGAGCGAATTGAAGTTCGAGCCGATCCAGCCGTATTGGAACATCGCCAAGGCGAAGAAGACCATGAACAGCGGAAACGGCATCGGCTTCGGGCCGTAAATCTGCACCAGCAACCAGATGAAGGTGATGACGATGTAGCCGGTCAGTGCCGCATGCGATAGCCGCCGCATGCCGAAGCGGCCGACGAACTGCGAGTTGATGAAGGATGAAAAGGCCATGAACAGCGCCACGCCCGCGAAGGCGAGTGGCGTGTAGACGCCGAGGCCGTAAATGCCGTTGTAGATCTGCTGCGCTGAATTGATGAAGCCGAACAATGCTCCGAAGAGGAAGGTGCTGGCAATGGTGTAACAGAGCGCGACGCGGTTCGTCAGGAAGATGGCGAAACCCTTGGCGACGGATCTGACCGTGAAAGGCCTGACATTTTCGGGTCTCAACGTCTCCGGCAGGCGAAGGAACATCCAGAGGCCTACTGCCGCCGCCATGGTGCCGATGAAGACGAAGATCATGTGCCAGGTGCTGACGAGCATGATGATCTGGCCGCTGCCAGGCGCGATCACCGGCACGATCATGAAGACCATCATGATCAGCGACATGACCTCCGCCATCTGCCGGCCACCATAAACGTCACGGACGATCGAAATGGTGATGACGCGGGTTGCCGCCGAGCCAAGGCCCTGAATGAAGCGCAGCGCGAGCAGACCGACGAATGACGGGATCAGCGCGATGCCGAAGGCGGAGACAATGTAGATGCCAATGCCGATCAGCATCGGCAGCCGCCGGCCGAAACGATCCGACAACGGGCCGTAAAACAGCTGAGCCGAGCCGAAGCCGATCAGGTAGGCTGTCACCACATATTGCCGGTGATTCTCGTTTACGACGCCAAGGCTGGAGCCGATCTGCTGCAAGGCGGGGAGCATGATGTCGATGGCCAGCGAGTTGATGGCCATCAGGAAGGCCGCGAGCGCAATGAACTCGCGTTTGCCCATGGGCAATTGCCCGGTGGACATAGCCTGGGATGTAGTCGTCACGGTTTTATTCCCATAAACATGCCAAGGCGCCGCCTTAAAGCAGCGCCTTTCAGATCAATTGGATAATGGAAACCGGACGAGGGAGCCCGGTCACCGCTCAGGCGGCGCCGCGTACGCTGATGCCGT
>JAGWJK010000159.1 GCA_028865845.1 Rhizobiaceae bacterium | reverse complement strand
TTCAACGGCGTCAGCTAGGCAACACGGCCATGCTAAGTCACGACGTGCCACTGGCTTATTTGACGCAAAAGCATGGGCTCGCGAGGTAACCGCGAGCCGCCCTCAGCAAAGTGCGTCGATCGCGAGCGATACCATGGGATAATGCGCGCGCTTATTTCTCTCGCCCATCGCCCGATGACGCAGTACGATCGCTGCCTGGAATAGACACCCGGCCCCCGGTCCTGGTCGGAACTCCCGCGATAGTCGATCCGAACGAAGGAGTAAGATCATGTCGTCTTCCGATACGCTTCGTTACTCGAAAATTCCCCTGCATCACGGATCGGGCGCTATGCCCGCCGTTGGGTTCGGTACGCTGATCCCTGATCCGAGCGCGACCAGACAGGCCGTCGAGACCGCTTTGGAGGTGGGATTTCGGCACCTCGATTGCGCGGAGCGATATCGCAACGAAGAGGCTGTTGGAAACGCGATGCAGGCGGCATTCAAGGTCGGCACCGTGCGGCGGGACGATATCTTCGTTACCACCAAGCTTTGGAATACCAATCATCGCCCGGAGCGGGTTCGGCCCGCCTTCGATGAGAGCCGGCGACGGCTTCAGGTCGATGACGTCGACTGTTATCTGATCCACACGCCTTTCGCCTTTCGCCCCGGCGACGACCAAGACCCGCAGGACGAGCGCGGTCAGGTAATCTACGATCCCGGTGTGACGCTCATCGAAACATGGCATGCGCTTGAACGCCTGGTTGACGAAGGTCGATGCAAGTCGATCGGTCTGTCTGACATCACCTTGGAGAAGCTGCGCGAAATCGTTGCTCACGCGCGTATCAAGCCTGCGGTGGTGCAGGTAGAATCCCATCCTTATCTGCCTGAATGGGAGTTGCTCGATTTCTGCCGCGACAATGGGATCGTGTTTTTGGCCTTTGCGGCCCTGGGGCATGGAATGGAGCCGAAGCTGCTGGACGATCCGGTCATTACCGGTATCGCCAAACGGCTCGGCAAGACCCCGGCGCAGGTCGCGCTTGCCTGGGCCGTGCAACGCGGCACCGCCTTTTTGACGACATCGACGACACCTGGCCGCATCCGCGAGAATTTCGAAATTTCGGCTTTGCCCGACGATGCGATGCGAGACATGCGGGACGGCATAACCACGAACATCCGCTTCAACAACGTGGTTGCGACCGGCGTGCCGGGGTTCATTCCCCGCGCCAACTGAACCGGCGCGCCCGGATCGGCCATATCGCGCCCGCTGTGCAGATGTTATGGTGCAAGCTCCGTGCATCGAATGTTGATGTCGATGCCGCGTAGATTCCATGCGGATGTGCGCCTGCTTTGGTGTTGATTGCGTCTTGCCGGCGCGTCGCGAAAAGCTCTTTTAACGGCTCGTTTACCGTGACCACAACTTCGTCTTAGCGATGAATTCACATTCACCCGGGCATAACTTCCGAGAGAGAGGATGATCTTCCACACCTGTTCCGAGGAACCCGTTTGACTAAAGGCGTCACTGTGAATGGCAAACTGCCGATCTTGCTTCCCGAGGTCGATCTGGCCTCGCATGAAGCCATGTCGCGCGGAAAGTCGAAGGACCCTTATTCGGGAGCTGATCTGGTCGAACGCCAGTCCTGGCTCGAGAAAATGGTCAACCAGATTCCGGATTACATCTACGCCAAGGATCTCGACGGTCACTTCCTGTTCGCCAATCAGGCGGTTGTCGCCAATAACGGCCTATCCCATCTGAGGGAATTGGTCGGTCGAACCGATTTCGATTTCCTGCCTGATCATGTCGCTCAGATCGCCACGGACGTTGAACGCCGTGTCGCCGAAACCGGGGAGCCTCACTTCGGCGCCGAGGAACTGGCATTTCGCGGAGAGGGCGAGCGATGGCTGATGATCACGCGGGTTCCCTGGAGGGATGCGTCCGGAAAAATCGTCGGCATAGTCGGTATTTCCCGTGACATCACCGCGCAGAAATCGACGGAGCGGCTGGCGCGCGCCCAGTCCGACCTTCTCGAAATGATCGCGCGCGGCATGCCGCTTTCCGATTTCCTCGAACAGCTGGCCCGCATGATCGAGGGGTTTGCGGCGTGTGTGCACGCAGCGTTTTTTGTGGTCAATCCTGATCCGCGGGGATTGCGGCTCATCGCTGCGCCGACTCTGAAGCAGGCCTATCGCAGGCGTGCAGATGCCGCTTTCACCCGGGCCGTTCCGGCTGATACCGGGGCCGCTGCGGCTGCTTTGGCGCTCGCCTTCGAGCAAGCCGGCCTTGCTGAAACGGAACATCAATGTGAATGCCTGGCAATTTCCGACGTCGACGGCCAAATGGAAGGCCTGCTTGCCCTCCACGCACCGGAGAGTGCTTCGCGTCAGAAGGATTTTGCCGCCTTCGTTTCGATCGCGGTGCATATGGCAGGAATAGCGATCGGTCGTCATCGCGCCGAAGCTCGGATCGGTTTTCTCGCCGATCACGACCCCCTCACCGGTTTGGCGAACCGCGCGCTCCTCGATCGAAAACTGACATCGGCGATGCTGACTGCCGATGCCAATGGCGAGGAAGTTGCGCTGGCATTCCTTGATCTCGATAATTTCAAGCTCGTCAACGACAGCCTCGGTCATTCCGTCGGCGACCAGTTGTTGAAGATCGTGGCCAGCAGAATCTCCGAGTTGACGAACGACAGCGGCTCTCTTGCGAGGATCGGCGGCGACGAATTCGTGATCATCCTCGAGCACATGGATCCCGACAGCCATCTCGACCGGTTGTCCGCTGTCAAGGAAGCCGTCGCACGCGCGATCGTGCTCGATGATATCGAATTGCGGGTGACATGCAGCATCGGGGTCGCAACATATCCGAGCCATGGCAAAACGGCGGGAGAACTGCTCGCCTGCGCCGACATGGCGATGTACCGCGCAAAGGAACTCGGCCGCGACGGGATGGCTTTGTTTACGTCCGAGATGACGGCGGGCGTCCGACGGAAGCTTTCGCGAACCGATGAGCTTCGGCAGGCACTGCTTCGCGACGAGTTCGTGCTGCACTACCAACCCCAGGTCGACGCCCAGACAGGCAGGATCGTGGGCGCAGAAGCGCTGATCCGCTGGAACCATCCAAGCGAGGGACTGGTGTTCCCGGGGGATTTCATCGGACTTGCCGAGGAAACAGGCCTGATCGTGCCGATCGGCGATTGGGTGCTTCGCACGGCTTGCAAGCAGGCGAAGGCCTGGCAGGACAAGGGTTTCGAGCCGATCAGGATCAGCGTCAACGTCTCTGCCCGGCAGTTTCAGGAGAAGCGGCTGATCGAGGCGGTCGCCACAGCATTGGGCGATTGCGGGCTCGATGCCACATGGCTTGAGCTCGAGATCACCGAGAGCCTGATCATGAAAGATCTCGCCGGTTCGATTGCCAGAATGCACGAGCTGGAGGAACTTGGAGTAAACCTTGCGATCGACGATTTTGGAACGGGCTATTCGAGCCTGAGCACGCTGAAGAGATTTCCGTTGTCGCGCCTGAAGATCGATCGTTCGTTCATCGCCGACATTCCCGACGACGCCGATGACATGGCAATCACTGTCGCCATCATTTCCCTTGCCCAAAAACTGGGGCTGGAGGTGATTGCGGAGGGCGTGGAAACAGACGAACAGGCCCATTTCCTGGTCGAAAGCGGGTGCAGGGAGATCCAGGGCTATCTTTGCGGCCGGCCTGTCGCTGAAAAGCAATTCAGTCGCATGCTCCGGGAAGATGGCGGGATTTGCCTGTCTTTCCTGCAGCGGTGACACGGCCGGTAGCGTCGCCGATCGGCTTCCTGTCTCCCGGACAATTCCAAAGATGGACGTAGCGGGGCTGCCGCTTTAAGATGGCCGGAAGACGAGCGGCGCATCTCTGGGGGAGGTGGCGATGCCTATCTTCATGGACCGGCATGATCTCGCCGGCACCTCGGCTGCTGAGGTTGCCGAGGCGCATCGTCGGGATCTGGATATACAGGATCGTTACGGGGTCAAGTTTCTCACCTATTGGTTCGACCAGCAGCGCGGGACGGCGTTTTGCCTGGTTGACGCACCGGACAAGGAAACCGCTGAGCAGGTGCACTGCGAAGCGCATGGTTTCATCGCCGGCGAGGTAGTCGAGGTTGCGCTTTCGGCTGTCGAGGCATTTCTCGGCCGCATTCACGATCCCGATCCGGCACCTGGACAGTCCGTCTCTCCGAATGTGGATTCCGGCCACCGGGCAATCCTGTTCACGGACATGGTCGGCTCGACCCAGATGACATCGCGCCTCGGCGACCGGATGGCGATGGAGCTGATCAGGGCGCACGACGCCATCGTTGAAAGGTGCCTCGGCAAATATTCGGGCCGCGAGGTCAAGCACACCGGTGACGGCATCATGGCGGCCTTCGCATCGGCGGTGGCGGCGGTCGATTGCGCAAGAGCGATCCAGCAGGAATTCGAGCGCTACAACCAGGGAAGCTCCGAGCCTATCCACATCCGCATCGGATTGGACTGCGGCGAGCCTGTCGAGGACAGCAACGACCTGTTCGGTGCGACGGTGCAACTCGCGGCGCGATTGTGCGCCGCTGCCGCCAGCGACCAGATCCTCGCCTCGGAAAATATTCAGCGCGAATATGGCGCCGGCGATATTTTCACCACAACTCGCCGTCGGCTGAAAGGCTTCCCGAAGCCACTACGCGCCTTCTACTGCGATTGGACGCGTAACCGCATCGGCTGAAGACAGCGATCGCCACCCGGCATGCGATGTCCTGCAGCATCGCGGCGCATCAGCAAGATCGATCAAAACAACGGCAAGCTCGGCTGCGACTGCCGCGAGCGCTTGACACATATTGCCGCCGTAAGCAGCGCCGCGCCGGCGCTCTGATGCGTATCGCTCCCAATCACAGGAATGAACTCATGAAATCTTTTGTCAGAATCGCTGGCCTCGCCGCGGGGATTGTGCTGACCGCGCAGATGGCACATGCCGCTCCGAAAGACCCGTCGACCGATCCGAACATCGATCCGCAAATTCGTTCGTTTCTGACGGAGCTGAACAAGGACAGCAGCCCGTTCTGGAAGCTGCCGCAACCGAAGCCTCAGGACATCCTGACCGGCCTGCAAAACAAGACGCCCGTCGACATGTCCGGCGTCACGACCGTCGAAAAGACGATCACCCAGGACGGCCAGAGCGTGAAGATTTATATCATGACGCCGGAGCATGTGACCGGCAAACCGGGCATCCTCTTCTTCGTTCACGGTGGCGTCTGGATCGTCGGCAATTTCGAGAACCATCAGCGGCTGTTGCGGGACCTCGTCGTCGGCTCGGGGCAGATCGGCGTTTTCGTCGAATATACCCCATTGCCCGAGGCTAAATATCCGACACAGCTCGACCAGAGCTATGCGGCGCTGACCTGGTCGGCATCGCATGCCGGCGAATTCGGTGCCGATGGCTCGCGCATCGCCATTGCCGGCAACTCGGTGGGGGGCGACATGACGGCAGCCTTGACCTTGATGGCGAAGGATCGCAGCGGTCCGAAGATCAGCTATCAGGTGCTGATGATCCCAGCCACCGACGCGAGTGTCGATACTGCCTCCTATCACAACTATGGGACCGGCCGTTTCCTGGCGAGAGACTTCATGAAATATGGCTGGGATCTTTATGCTCCGGATCAGAAGACGCGCGACAACCCCTATGTTTCGCCCGTTCGTGCAAGCGAGGATGAGCTGAAGGGCCTTCCGCCGGCGCTGGTCATCACGTCGGAAAACGATCCGCTTCGCGACGAAGGCGAAGCCTATGCCCGCAAGCTGAAGGAGGCCGGCGTCGAGGTCACTGCCGTGCGCTACAACGGCATGATCCACGATTTTGTCCTTCTCAACGCCATTCATGACGTTCCGGGTGTGAAGGCCGCGATCGAACAGGCGAGCGACGGCATCCGGGATCATCTGGCTCAGTAAGCTCTCAAGCAGTCAACGGCGCCATGCCGGCGGCGGTCGCCGGCATGCGGGCTCCCCACGAGATGCCGCTGCCGGCTTCGTCTTCGTTTTCCAACATATTCGGAAGCTTCCCATGTCCCATCACCTGGATTCACCCATAGCCCGTCAGGACATCCGCCTCGACATTACCGATCTCTACGCATTTCGGGGTGAGATTGGCACTGTCTTCGCCATCAACGTCTGTCATTCGATCGCGGGGCCGATCCCTGCACCTGGCTACCATCCTGAAGGCATGTACGAGTTCAAGATCGATCTGAACGGCGACGCCATTGAGGACATCACGTTTCGCCTCAAATTCGATGAGCGCGATGACAAGGGTCGGCAGCGCTACACGCTTTCACGCATTGACGGTTCGGATGCGGTTGATCCGGATGCCCTGGGAACGCAACTGCTGCACGGGGCAACCGACGAAGTCGCTTCCATGTCCTCCGGTCTGCGCTTGTGGGCGGGCAAGGCTGGCGATCCGTTCTGGATCGAGCCCGACGTCCTGCACGCTGTCGGTCACGCCTTCGAGGATGGAACGACTATTGATCTTTCCGGCTGGGATGCCAGTCGGGCCAGAAACCTCTTTGCCGATCACACGGTCTATTCGATCGTGCTCGAAGTGCCAGACGACGTTCTGCTGCCGGCCGCGTCGGAGGATCGATATATCGGCGTCTGGGCGGTTGCAACGCTTGCCACGGATGCCGGCGGATGGCGGTCAATCAACCTGGTCGGCCTGCCGATGATCCATCCTCTGTTCACACAATTCAACGAGGACCTCGGTAACAGACTTAATGCGGGCCAGCCGTCGGACGATTTCGCAATCTATGGGGCGGCGATGACTGCCGCGATTGCCAGGGTCATTTCCGCTTACGGCACGTCCGAGGATCCGGAGGCGCATGCGGGCGCCATCGCCCATCGGTTCTTTCCCAATATTCTGCCTTACGAGGTGGGGACACCAGCCACCTTCGGTTTTGCGCGGTGGAATGGGCGCTCGCTGACCGACAACGCGCCCGATGTCATGTTCACCATTGCCGCAAATACGCCCGTGAGCCTTGGGATCGGCAAGGAGTCCGTCACACGCAAGCCATCGAAGACGTTCCCCTACGTGCCGGCCGCAGAGTGACGGGCGGCGGGGCCGCGGAGTACCCTTGCGGGTCCTCTGCGGCTTTCGACCGGCCGATATCCTCGCAAATTCGGCAACCGCGCTCTCGAGCCCATAAAGACGGATTATCTCCTTGAGACACAAAGTTGCGCTCACCTATGTTCTGCTGGCAGCGATGAATGCCGGAGCGTGGCTGTGGGCATGGTTCGCATTTTCCGGCCGGCCGGCATTGCTCGGCACCGCCTTGCTTGCCTATATGTTCGGGCTTCGGCATGCTTTCGACGCGGATCATATTGCGGCCATCGACAATGTCGTCCGCAAGCTCATGCAGCAGAAGCGATCGCCGCATGCCGTCGGTTTCTTCTTCTCGCTCGGCCATTCGACGATCGTCGTGATCGCCTCGCTCTTCATCGCCGCGACATCGGCTGCGATGCAGACGCAATTTGACGCATTTCACGACATTGGCGGCATCATCGGCACGTCGGTTTCCGCGGTCTTCCTTCTCGCCATCGGTGTTGCCAACCTATTCATCCTGAAAGGCATCTGGTCGTCTTTCAACCGAGCACGCCGAGGCGAACGGATACTCGATGAGCATATCGACGCCCTCTTGGCTAGTGGCGGAGCGCTGGCGCGCCTGTTTCGCCCGATGTTCGACGTGGTGACGCGCTCCTGGCATATGTACCCGATCGGCTTCCTCTTTGGGCTGGGTTTCGACACGGCCACCGAAATCGGGCTGCTCGGCATCTCCGCCGCGCAGGCCGCACAAGGCATGTCGTTTTGGACGATCCTCGTTTGTCCCGCGCTTTTTACCGCCGGCATGTCGTTGATGGATACCACTGACAGCATCCTGATGACGGGCGCCTATCGTTGGGCGTTCGTGAAGCCGATGCGCAAGCTCTGGTACAATCTGACGATCACCGCTGCTTCCGTGGTCGTCGCGATTTTTGTCG
>JAGWJK010000158.1 GCA_028865845.1 Rhizobiaceae bacterium | reverse complement strand
CGTCTCTCGGCGACTGCCTGACGAAGCACCTCAGCTTGACCGGCCGACATGATTCCGGCCGCAGCATAGTCCTGCAGGGTGAAGACGGCGACGGCGGGCTTACGGATCGCGAAGGCCGGGGCGGCCACCACGGGCGGCAGCAGGCCCTCAAACCGCTCTCCCGTTTCCGGCAGCTCGGCCGAAACGCGGGGGTTGCCGGCATGGACCTCGGCGCCGACGTGGTGCGCGACCAGGCGGACGATCCGCTCGCCATCGGCCGCTGTGAGCCGCTCGCCCGTGTCGGATAGACCTTCGGATAGCCGGTCGACCCAGAGACGGCCGTCGGGGTTGAGCATCACCTCGACTACGCTGGCGTCTCCCAGGAACCGGGCGATGGCGGGGCCGAGGGCGGTCCGCAGCATGCGGGCTCCGCGAAGTATCGCCTCAGATTTCTCGGCAGAGACGGCCACGTTGTCCCCGTTCTTTGCGGGACCGCGTCAGGCCGTCCCTGGATCGGGGATGATTAAGAGGACTGGAAATTGACTGCGGGCAACAGTCTTTGGGGAGTAGTAGTGGTCTGGCGTGCAAAGACAGGTAATCGGCGGAGCGGCCGGATACTTGAGTTGCCGCAATCTCTGCTTATTGCGCGTCGCGCGTGGGTTCGATGTCCTCTGAAATCTCCTGCCGGAGTTTCGGTCCCTTCGCGAGTCGGCGTCCAAGCGCGCTGACGAATGCGTCATAGCGCTCACCCGCTTGGGCCCGTGCGGCCGCCTGTGCCGGTTCGGGAAGAGGCGGGTTGGTGGTGAGCCAGAAGCGCACGAATACAGCCAGCATCTCGACCGAGATGCTCAGGTCGCGCTCCATGCGCGTCATACGACGGTCGAGCTGGTCGAGGCGCTTCGTGGTTGCGGCTTCCTGGCGCTCGGCGGCATCTGGCGAAAGGAAGGACGCTATGGCGGCTTCGGCAACTAACGAGCGGGACTGTTCTCGTCGATCAGCGTGAGCGGCGAGCGCTCTCATCACCTCGGGTTCGAGATAAACGGACAGGCGCTGTTTCTTCGGCGGCTTGGTCATCGGCGCCTCACAGATCCATGCCATCATTCGGGTCGAGCGAGACCTGACGGGCAACGCCCTGCATGATCTGGTTGGCGCGGCCGATGCGTGCTGCGTCGTCGGCATCATCGTCGTCGAAGGCGGCGTCGAACTCGTTCTCGATGGGCGCCTTCTTCTCAATTGGAACAGCGCGGGCAAGCTCTGGCTGATGGCGCCGCTCCGATCCGGTGGGATCCTCGCCGCCGGCCTCGGCGATTACGGTCGCTCCGTCCGGGGTCGTCGCCAAGGGTCGCGCCGGGATCGGCAAGCGGCTCCAGTCGTCGGCGCGAGCCTGGGTTGGTCTGGTGATCACCGGCGGCGGCACGATCCTTTCCTTGAAACGCTGATCTTCGAAGTAGCGGGCTTTTTTGGCCCGGATCGGTGCGGTACCAGCGACCATGACGATCTCGTCGGCTGGTGGGAGCTGCATGATCTCGCCGGGTGTGAGCAGGGGTCGTGCGGTTTCCGAGCGTGACACCATCAGGTGCCCGAGCCATGGCGATAGCCGGTGGCCCGCGTAGTTGCGCATGGCGCGCATCTCGGTTGCAGTGCCGAGGGCGTCGGAAACGCGTTTGGCGGTGCGTTCGTCGTTCGTGGCGAAGCTGACGCGGACGTGGCAGTTGTCGAGGATCGAGTTGTTCGGTCCGTAGGCTTTCTCGATCTGGTTCAGCGATTGCGCGATCAGGAAACTTTTCAAGCCATAGCCGGCCATGAACGCGAGTGCCGACTCGAAGAAGTCGAGCCGACCGAGCGCGGGAAACTCGTCGAGCATGAGGAGCAGCCGGTGTCGGTTGCCTTTGGCTTTGAGATCCTCGGTCAAGCGCCGGCCAATCTGGTTGAGGATAAGGCGGATGAGCGGCTTGGTCCTCGCAATGTCGGACGGTGGCACGACGAGATAGAGGCTGGTCGGCTGACGGCCCCCGACGATGTCGGCGATACGCCAGTCGCAGCGGCGCGTGACCTCGGCGACGACGGGGTCGCGATAGAGGCCGAGGAACGACATGGCGGTGGAGAGCACGCCGGAGCGCTCGTTGTCGGATTTGTTGAGCAGCTCACGCGCGGCCGATGCGATCACCGGATGAGGCCCAGCCGCGCCGAGATGGGCGGTCTTCATCATTGCCGCCAGGGTGGATTCAATTGGCCGCTTCGGGTCGGACAGGAAGGCTGCGACGCCGGCGAGCGTCTTGTCCTCCTCCGCGTACAGCACATGAAGGATGGCGCCGACTAGCAACGCGTGACTGGTTTTTTCCCAGTGGTTTCGCTTCTCAAGGCTGCCTTCCGGATCGACCAGGATGTCGGCGATGTTCTGAACGTCCCTGACTTCCCACTCGCCGCGGCGGACCTCGAGCAGCGGATTATAGGCCGCCGACTTTGCATTGGTCGGATCGAACAGCAGCACTCGCCCGTGGCGCGCGCGGAAGCCCGCGGTCAGCGTCCAGTTCTCGCCCTTGATGTCGTGGACGATAGCGCTGCCCGGCCATGTCAGCAGCGACGGCACGACCAGGCCGACGCCCTTGCCCGATCGCGTGGGTGCAAAGCACAGCACATGCTCTGGGCCATCGTGCCTGAGATAGGCACGATCGTATTTGCCGAGGACTACGCCATCCTCACCGAGGAGGCCGGCGGCGCGCACTTCATCGGCGTGCGCCCAGCGCGCCGAGCCGAAGGTCTCGGCGTTCTTCGCTTCTCGGGCACGCCACACGGACATGCCGATCGCGACGGCGATTGAGATGAACCCGCCGGAGGCAGCGATGTATGCCCCCTCGACAAAGATCGGCGGGGCGTAGGCGTCATAGAAGTACCACCACGCGAAGAAGGACCAGGGATGGTAGATGGGCCAGTGGCCGATCATGAACCAGGGTGGCCCTAGCTGGGCCTGGAAGCCGAGGCGGTAGGCGGTCCATTGCGTCGCCGCCCAAGTCATCAAGAGGACGACGGCAAACACCGTGAGGATTTGGCCCCAGAGGATCTTGGTGCCTGACATAGCGGGGTCCTTTCAGTTGTATTGATGATCACAGCCCGATCCCCCGCTGACGGCCGAAACTCCAGTCGACGCCGCCATCGCCGCGAGCGACACCGGAGACGTGTTTGCCGAGTTGCTTTTCGATTGATGGCGTCCAGGGCACGAGACTGAAGCCGAGCCCGTCGTCGATCATCGCGAAACGCCCGGATGCGAGCGTGAGCCGCCGCTGATAGGTGCCGGTGACATACTCGCCGGCCTCCGGTTTGACCTGTGGCCGCCCGATCTCGGCGGCTATCTGGCCGGCGGCCGCCTCCAGCTCGCGCTGGCGAAGCGTGTCGACCAAGCCAGGCTGGAAGCTGACGCCGCGCTTCTGGTGTTCGGCGAGTCCCTGGCCGACAAGGTGTTCGGCGCGCCGGTCCATCGCGTCGCGCACCTCGACGCCGAAGCCTCCGCCCAGCGCCACCGGCTCGCGGGCGATATTCTGCCTGTCGAGCCAGGTTGCGCCGCTCGCGGTAACCTGCCGCTCGATGTCGAGGTCGGAGCGCACTGCTATGGCGGCGCGGCGCTGGCCACGCGCGTCATCGAATTTGCGCAGCTCGACAATCGATCCCGGTGCGCTGTCACCGGCCGCGTCGAGGTCCGGCAACTTGATATGGTGGGTTCGGCCATCGACGCCGTCGACGACGGCGAAGGCCGTGCCCTTCAACTCGTCGTCGAGACCGCGGGCGACCAGCCGGCCGATAACCGGGTCGTTGAGGCTTTCCGACGCCAGCACGTAGCTCGCCGCGCCGCGCTCGATGCCACGTTCGTTCAGGCCGTGATGGATGCGCTTGATGATGTCACCGCGCTCGCCGAGTTCGCGCAGCGTCGCTTCGGCCTTCTCCGAGATCGTCCATTGGCCGGGACCGATCTCGTTGGCGAGCCCGAGGCCTTCGAGCTTGCGCAGCCGACCGGCCTTTAACGCATGGAATTCGTCAGGCTGGCGATCGGCGTGCGGAGCGAGGTCGATGACCCCGGTGCGATGGGCGTCGCGGGCGAGTTGGCGATCGAGATTGGTCCAGCGATCGGAAGCGACCTGGCGTTCGAGGGACTGCCTGATCTCCTGATCGGTGCGCTGCCCCAGCTCCTGGGTGATGAGGTCGCGCGCCCGGTCGCGCATCCCTTCCTTGATATAGTCGCGCGAGATGACGAGGTCGGACCCGTCGTCGCGCACGCCGCGCACGATCAAATGGACATGGGGATGCTCGGTGTTCCAGTGATCAACCGCGGCCCATTCGAGCCGCGTGCCCAAATCCTTCTCCATCTGGTTGACCAGCTCGCCAGCGAAGCCCTTGAGGTCGGACATTTCCAGCGCATCGTCCGGCGAGACGATGAATCGGAAATGATGGCGGTCGTCCTCGGCCCGAGCGGCAAAATCCTTGGCGTCGACATCATCGCCGTCCGGGCCGAACATCCGCGCTTTTTCCCCGTCCCGGGTGACGCCATCGCGCTGCAGGTAATTGAGGTGGGTGGAGAGCGGCGCCGCGCGTCCGCCGTGACGGACGACACGGGCCTTGATGACGGCACCGCGCGAGCGCGCGGTGATGAGGCGGTTCGCCTGGATTGAGGCCCGCTGGCCGCTCCCGAACTTGGACCGCCCGCCGGGACCGATCTTCCCGTTCCGGGAAACGCTGCCGCCGGCGCGCTGGGTCGCAGCGAGCGCTTGCGCGATGAAGGGCCTTGCTCGCTGCGCGCTTGTCGAGCGGATGCGGCCGGGCCGGATGCGGAAATCATTGTCCTCGGTCATGGCCGAGGTCCCGCACATCGCGCGAAGCCGATGATTTTCTTAGGGTATGTGCGCTTGCGCAGGCTGCGCCGGTCAGGCGCACCTCGCGAATTCGCGTCGTAACCCCTTGAAAACGCACAACCGAACCAAGGCGCACATCGCGCCCTTTTATCCTGCCATCGTGCGGTTGTGTTTGCGGCTCTCCCTCCCAGCGCTCGCCAATCTACGCTGGGGTTCGCGATGCTACGATGGAAGGGCAAAACGGTCATCGCGGGCCTGGAGCCTCCCGCCGGGAGACAAACAGGCCGCCGGTCGGGTTTGCGTCGGCCGAAACATCGCGTGGTGGAGCAGCGCCGTCACCGTCACCAGGCCGCGCATCCGGCTGTGTTGGACCTGCACTCGGGCTGCGATCCGAGGCGCTGATGAAGAGCGGCGAACGTGTCCAGGACAGCGGGTCGGCGGCAGCGACGGCGACCACGGTGGGCGATGGTTCGCCGCCGACGAGGGGGGCGAGTTGGGCAACGTAGGCCCGCGTCTCGGCCGGCATTGGACGTCCATTGGCACGGTATTCCTCGTACCGTCCTGGGCCGGCATTGTAGGCCGCCAGAAAGCCCGGCGAGCCATAGCGATCGTAGAGTTCACGCATGTAAGCCGTGCCGGCGATGATGTTGTCATGCGGGTCGAACGGGTCATTGCCGAGCCGATACCGGGCACGCAGCACCACCCAGGTGTCGGGCATAATCTGCATCAGGCCCTGCGCGCCCTTCGGCGAAATCGCGCGAACCTCGTTATAGCTCTCGACGCGCATCAAGGCCCGTATCCAGGCAACCGGAATGCCGAAGCGCTGCGAGGCCTCGGCCACGAATGCGGCAAACGGCGCGTTCGCCTCGGCCGCGACCGGCGCCGTCTGGGCGTAGCCCGGTGACGCTGGCACGGCCATCAGCGGCAGGCCGGAAAGGAGAAGGAGGAGCAGCCGGCGGGCAGCGTGGGAGTTCCGCGCGCCGCCCGGATGCCGCCCGTGTCGATGCGGGGGGCGCACCGATCAATCCTCCTTGCGCGGCTTGGCCGGCCGCGACCAATGGAGGCCCCAGGCGGCATTGTCGTCGCCAGAACGGAAGAGATTGGCGCGCAGCGGCGCAGGGAACAGGGGACTGTCGAGCTGCACGGCGACGTATTCGCCAGCACGCTCGCCTACATGCTTCCAGCCAGCGCCGATCTCGCTGCCTTCTTCACCGCCGAGCAGGACACGGTAGTCCGGCGCGTTCTCGGCATCAGAGTCCTCGGCTGGAATGAGGGCCAGTTCGGCGTCGATGCCGAGGGCGGTGAGCCGCCCGGCGTAGCCGGACTTGGTTCGGGTGAATTGGCCGATCTGCGCCATGTTGGTCTCCTTCTGTGTGTGTTGGAAGCTGCTGTTCAGCGGGTCGGTGCGCGCCACACGTAGCGGCCGTCGCCGCGCTCATCGGTCCAGAGCGGTGTCGCTCGGCCGATCACGGTGCTGGTCGGCAAGGGACCGAAATAGCGCCCATCGAGGCTGTCGCGGACCGACCAGTTCATCAGGAAGAGTTCGCCGTCGGCGATCAGGTGGCAGCCCTGCCAGTCAGGCAGCGGGCGGCCGAGACGGTCACGGTCGAGCGCATCGCCCATCGGCACGCCGTCGATCGTGATCGCGTGGTCGTGCCGGCAGACCTCTTGTCCTGGCAAGCCTGCGACGCGCTTCATCAACGGCACGCCGCGGCCGATGTAGCCGCGCTCTACCATGAGGTCTGCTATCGGCTTGGGTGCGTTGATGGCGACGAGGTCCGTGACCTCGAACCGCTTGGCCGCTGCGATGGAGTACAGGCCGATCGGCGTGCTGGCGGAAGCGTTCCAGATGAATTTTATCGGGAGGTGTACGAGCGACGCGATCGCGACGCCCATCGCCATGAAATAGGTGACCATGACGTAACCGAAGCGGCTCATGACAAGGTCCTCCGCCTCAGGAGGAATGCCTTGTGGAGCTGAGCCGTGTACGGTCGCGGTTGCTCGCCGGCCGCTATTCGGTTGTGGATGTGCCGCCAATGGTCCGGAGACACCTCGGAGGGATCGATGCCGATCGCTTCAATCGCGTCGATCATCTGCAACGCGCGTTCGACCTTGGGCCAGCCTGCAATCTTCAGCAGGATCTCGCCGCCGGGCTGCACGCACGGCACGGTCTGCCGTGGCTCCGTGGCGTGCGTTGTGCGTAATACGTCGAGGTGCGAAGCGATGGTGCCATGGTCGTTGGCTGCCCAGCGAACGAAGCCGAAGACGGTGTCCGGCGCGAAGCGAAGCACGCGACGGCGGCGGTCGAGAATCTGTTCGCCGACCTCGCGGCCGAACCTGATCCAGTGTTCGGTGCGCTTCTCGATCCAGGTGAGTTCGACCTCGGTCAGGTCGGTTGGCGGCGGCGTGGCCGGTCTCGGCCCGCCGCGCGCGTGGCTGGCGGCGGTGCCGGTCATGTCGCGTCTCCGTTTTTCTGGGGGAATTCGCGTGCGAGCAATTCGCGCAGCATGTCGGCGACCGTGATACCGCGCTGGAAGGCGGCGATCTTGATCCGCGCCCGCTGTTCCGGGGTGACGTCGATGGTCAGCCGGGCTGAATAGAGGACGGCGTCGGGCGCCCGTGGCGCCTGCACATCGACGGCCTTGACCCAGTTGTCCGCGTCACCTGGCCGTGTGGCGAAGCCGCGCTTCGGAGGCGTCGCGGTCATGTTGCGATCCCTCCGATCTCGGTGACGAGTGCGGCGATCTCGCGTGCGGCAGCACTGTCGTTGCCGAGTTCGCCGACAAGCCGGCCGGTTTGTGCCGTGTCGGCGAAGGCGACGCGCTGGCCGATGGTAGCGGCGAGCAGCGGAGGATCATGGTCCGCGAGCGTCTCGGCTGTCTCGCGGGCGATGACGGTGCGCGCGGCGCAGCGATTGAGGACGAAGCGCGCGGCGAGCTGTGGACGGTAGATGCGCGCCTCGCGGAGGAGCGACAGCATCTCGGCGGAGGCCCATCCGTCGAACGGCGACGGTTGTACGGGAATAAGCACCAGGTCGGCGGCGAGCAAACCCGAGCGCATCAAGCCCGCGACGCGCGGTGGTCCGTCGATGATGACGTGGTCGACGTCGCGGGCGATCTCGGGCGCCTCGTGGTGCAGGGTGTCACGCGCAAGGCCGACCACGCCGAAGAGCCTTGGTAGGCTTT
>JAGWJK010001280.1 GCA_028865845.1 Rhizobiaceae bacterium | reverse complement strand
CGGTTCGGCGAAAATGGCGATCTCGACCATTCCGCTTTTCGGCCAGAACGTCGTCTGGAAGAATGGCAAGCCGCAATAAGATTACCGGGATACCGCGTGATTAAGCATTCGTTCAATCGCACCAAAAAAAGTCTAGTCTGATGGTTGCCGAATTTGCCTAAAACGCTTCCGAACTGCTTCGTTTTGGTGCAGTTTCGGGTTGAATGCGGAATGTTCTCCCATTCAAAGGCCTGCGGGACGATGTGTCGGCTACACCCCAGCCCATCATCGGTCCACAAACACGATCGCCCTGAAGCCGCAGCTCCAGGGCGATTTTTTTGTTTGCAGTCTTGGGAGAAAAATCAGGCGGCCTGGGCAAGCTCGTCGGCGATGACGGTATCCAGGTTGAGGAAGCAGACCATGGTCTTTTCCAGCGCCACGATGCCGCGGCAGAAGGCGCGTTGTGCTTCCGGGATGATTTCCGGCGGCGGCTGGAGATCTTCGGCCTTGATGCTCATCATGTCGGAGACCTGTTCTACCAGCAGGCCGACGAGCTTGCCGGCAATATCGGTGACGATGATGGCGGAACGCTCGGACGGCTCGGTCATCTTCATGCCGAGGCGGCAGGCCATGTCGATGACCGGGATGACGGCGCCGCGCAGGTTGATCAGGCCGAGGACGTAAGGCGGCGTGTGCGGCATCGGGGTTACCGGAGCCCAGCCACGGATTTCGCGAATGGCCATGATGTCGATGCAGAATTCCTGATCGCCGAGATGGAAGGAAACGATTTCAAGATAGGCGCCGGATTGTTTGATGGCATTTGTCATGGTCGAGAACTTCCCGTTGGTGCCGGCGTCGAGCGGCGGTTCTGATAAGAATGAGGGGGATCGGCTGGAGCGCTGAGACGTGCGGCAGCGTCCGGAAGCTTTCGCGTTCAAAAAACGCTTTGCGGGTCCGGCGGGCTTCATGCCCCTTTGAATGAAAATCCGATTGCCGCATCTCCGGCGGCCGGCGAGTCTAACCTCGCCTATATACTGCAGATGTTGGCGCGGAGTGGTTAGGATTGCTTTAACGCGACGGCGGATTCTCTGTCGTTCCGGCCGATCTTTGCCGCATATCATGTGTTGTTTCTGATCATCGCCCCGCGGATCGCGCTCTATTGCATTGTTATAGTGCCCGGCGCTCCATTGTGGCGATGAGACGCGTTCGGAAAACATCTTCTTGAAGTGCCTCCTCCACTTCAAACCTTTACACCCGACCGCGAATGTCCGATGCCATCAGACGATGAGCAGCCGTCGGACACGGTGAGGAAAGCAGCGATGAAAACTGTGCGCATTGTCGTTTGGGTGATCGTGGTGATCGCCGCCGGGATTTTGGGTGCGTTTACCTTCAAGGTGACCCAGGCGCCGGAGGCGGCGGCCGAAGGGCCCTATGGCGTGCCCTTTACGCTCGTCGCCCAGAACGGCCAGCCGATCACCGACCAGGCTTTTCGCGGCAAGGCGACCGCGGTATTCTTTGGCTATACGCATTGCCCGGATGTCTGCCCGACGACGTTGTTTGAGTTGAACGGCTGGCTGCAGAAGGTCGATCCCGACGGCAAAAAGCTCAACGCTTATTTCGTTACCGTCGACCCGGAGCGCGACACGCCTGATATC
>JAGWJK010001279.1 GCA_028865845.1 Rhizobiaceae bacterium | reverse complement strand
GTGCGGGTTGGCCGGCGGCGGTGGACTCATCCCTTCACGCTGATTCGCCGCATCTTCGGCAATGCCGTGTTTTCGAGCCTGACGCGGCGCATCCTGTTCTTCAATCTGGCTGCGTTGGTCGTCCTCGTCGGCGGTATTCTTTATCTCAACCAGTTTCGCGAAGGCCTGATCGACGCCCGCGTCGAGAGCCTGCTGACGCAGGGCGAAATCATCGCCGGCGCCGTCTCAGCCTCGGCCTCGGTCGACACCAACTCCATTACCATCGATCCGCAGAAGCTTCTCGAGCTGCAGGCGGGCCAGAGCATCACCCCGGTTCCGAACGACGAGGACTTGGAATTCCCGATCGATCCGGAGAAGGTGGCTCCGGTGTTGACCCGGCTGATCTCGCCGACCCGCACGCGCGCCCGCATATTCGACGCCGATGCCAACCTTCTGCTCGACAGCCGGCATCTCTATTCGCGCGGCCAGGTACTTCGCTTCGACCTGCCGCCGGTCGAGGACGAGGCACAGAGCTGGTCGGACTGGTTCAGCGGACTGCTCAACAAGATGCTGCAGCCGGGCAACCTGCCGGTCTACAAGGAAGCGCCGGGCGGCGACGGCTCCATCTATCCCGAGGTGATGAATGCGCTCACGGGTGTGCGCGGCGCCGTCGTTCGCACCACCGAAAAGGGCGAACTCATCGTTTCCGTGGCCGTGCCGATCCAGCGCTACCGCGCCGTCCTCGGCGTGCTGCTGCTATCGACGCAGGCTGGCGATATCGACAAGATCGTACATGCCGAACGACTGGCGATCATGCGGGTCTTCGGCGTTGCGACCCTGGTCAACGTCGTTCTGTCGCTGCTGCTCTCCTCGACGATCGCCAATCCGCTGCGCCGGCTTTCGGCGGCTGCCATCCGGGTGCGCCGCGGCGGCGCCAAGGAACGCGAGGAGATCCCCGATTTCTCCGCTCGCCAGGACGAAATCGGCAACCTGTCGATCGCGCTGCGCGAAATGACGACGGCGCTTTACGACCGCATCGACGCGATCGAAAGTTTTGCCGCAGACGTCAGCCACGAGCTGAAAAATCCGCTGACGTCGCTGCGAAGCGCGGTGGAAACACTGCCGCTTGCCAAGAGCGACGATTCCAAGAAACGGCTGATGGACGTGATCCAGCACGATGTGCGCCGCCTCGACCGGTTGATCAGCGATATTTCCGATGCCTCGCGTCTTGATGCCGAACTCGCGCGCTCGGACGCAAAGACCGTCGATCTCGAAATCCTGCTGCGCGATCTCATCGATATTTCGCGGCAGGTCGGCCATACCAAGAAGGCTGTCGAGATCGAATATCTCGTCGACCGCAAGGCCAATCCGAAGACGAAGTTCGTCGTCACCGGCCACGACCTGCGCATCGGCCAGATCATTACCAACCTGATCGAAAACGCGCGTTCCTTCGTTGCCAAGGACACCGGCAAGATCATCGTCCGGCTGGTGCGAACGAAGACGCGCTGCGTGGTCTATATCGAGGATAACGGTCCCGGCATCCAGGCGGAAAATATCGACCGTATCTTTGAGCGTTTTTATACCGACCGCCCCGATTCGGAAGCATTCGGCCAGAATTCCGGTCTTGGCCTGTCGATCAGCCGACAGATCGCCGAGG
>JAGWJK010000157.1 GCA_028865845.1 Rhizobiaceae bacterium | reverse complement strand
GACATAGCTCATCAGCAGCGGCACCAGCAGCAGCATCAGCATGATGTAGCGCCAGCGACCGTTCAGCGTCGTCAGAAAATAGGCGGCGGGATAGCCGAGCAGCACGCAGATGATCGACACCGAAAGGCAGAGAAGACAGGTGTTCCAGAAGACCGGCAGGAAGACTGGATCGGTGAAGAAGCGGACGTAGTTTGCCGTGGTCAGCGTATAGTTTATCTCGCCGTGATCAACGCTGAAGAAGCTGTAGCCGAGGAAGATTACCAGCGGCACGAGGATGAAGAATACGGGTGCCGCGAAGGCGAGCAGCGTGACGAGAACCGAATATTTGTTGCCGTGGCCGATCATGCCAGCACCAGATGGGATTCGCGTCGCGAGAAGGAAAGATCGAGAGCGGCACCCTGGGTATAGGCGCTGCCCTCCGCACGGCTCGGCTGGCGAAACCGCAGTTTCTGGTCACCGGCGGTGATGTGGGCGACCGTCGAGGAACCGGCAAAGGCAATCTCGCTCACCGTGCCGGCAATGCGGTTGTCGTTTTCATCGCCCTTCGTGGCGTGCAATGCCTCCGGGCGAAACACGGCGAATGCTAAGCTTCCGGTCTTCGCCGCTTTCAGTTCCGGCTGCCCTTCGATCGAGCAGACGAAGCGGCCAAGCTTCGTGTCGATCGTGCGAAACTCGCCGTCGCTTGGCCCGAGCGTTCCGGGAACCAGATTGTTCTCCCCGAAAAAGCGGGCGACGAACGCGCAATTGGGCTTGTAATAGAGCTCGTGCGGGGTACCGAGCTGGCGGATACGGCCGGCCTGCATGACGCAGATGCGATCGGCCATGCCGATTGCCTCTTCCTGGTCGTGGGTGACGAAGAGGAAGGTCGTCTTGATTTCGCGCTGGATGGATTTCAGGAACTCCTGCATCTGGCGGCGAAGTTCGAGATCGAGGGCAGCCAGCGGTTCGTCCAGCAGAATGAGGCGCGGATTGCAGATCAAGGCGCGGGCAAGCGCGACGCGCTGGCGTTGACCACCCGAGAGCTGGGCGGGGTAACGGTCGGCGAAGGAGCCGAGCTGGACGAGCGTAAGCGCCTCGGCGACGCGGCGCTTGATCTCGGAGCGCGGTGTGCGCCGGATCGACAGCCCATAGCCGACATTGGCGGCCACCGTCATGTGAGGAAACAATGCATAATCCTGAAACACCGTATTGAACGGACGACGGTTGATCGGCATGCGGCTGATATCCTGCCCGTCGAGATGGATTTCTCCGGAGGTTGCCATTTCAAGGCCGCCGATCAGGCGCAACACCGTCGTCTTGCCGGACCCGGAGGGTCCAAGCACTGTCAGAAATTCGCCGTCCCGGATCGACAGGTCGATATTGTGGAGCACCGGAACCGGACCATAGGACTTCGAAACGGACCGCAGGCTGAGCAGGTCCACAGATTGGGTCATCTTATACTCTCGGCATGTTACGATCGGCGGCCTGAAACTGCTTCAGGCCGCCCAAATTGAACGAGTCTGGACTTGCGGATCAAGGGGCCGCTTTGACTTCGTTCCAGAGATCCGAGCGCTTCAGCGGATCTTCGACATTGTCGAGCCAGATGAGCTTGTCGTTGCCGCCGGCGCTGGCGGTCTGCGTCACGGTATTGCCGAAGCCGGTCCGCTCGGAAAGCTGCGAGCTTACACCCTTCGAGATCATGAAGTTGATCCACTTTTCGGCGGCGGCCTTGTCATGCACGCCCTTGGAGATCACCCAGTTGTCGAGCCAGGCAAGCGCGCCTTCACTCGGATTGACATAGGCGACATGCGCGCCGACATCCTGCAGCGCCTTGAGTTGCTGCTGGCCGTAATTGGCCCAGATCAGGGCGACGTCATTGTTCTTGTAGATCTGCTGCGCTTCGTCGGCAGTGGTGTAGAAGCTCAGCACGTTATGCTTGAGGTCGATGAGCTTGGTCTTGACGGCGGCCATCTGGTCGGCGTCGAGATGGAAGGGGTCCTTGTAGCCGAGCGTCAGCGCGGTGAAGGAGACATTGTGCTCGCCATTGTCATAGGCCAGCACCTTGCCTTGATATTTGGGGTCCCACAGCACGGACATAGACGTCGGTGCCGGCTTCACCTTGTCGGTATCGTAGATAAGGCCGATCGAGTCGAAGCAGAACGGGATGCCGTAGATCTTGCCATCCTTGCTGTCGCCGTGAACGGTCGTCACGTCGCGGAAGCGCGGCAGCACATCCTTTTGGTTGGGGAGTGCCGACACGTCGATCGGCACCACGAGATCGGCGGCGATATAACGCTGCAACTGAGCGGTGTTGACGGCAAAGACGTCGAAATCCTTGCCTTCGCTGCCCTTGATCTTTGCCCAGATTTCATCGTCGCTGCCGATGAAAACAACGTCGACGCCGATACCGGTCGTTGCGGTGAATTCCTTCACCCAATCCTTGTCGGCGTAGCCGTCCCAGGCGAGAACGCGCAAGTTCTCAGCAAAGGCTGCGGACGCCATCATCGATACCGCGAAGCCGGCGGCGGCCATTCCTAGAATAAGTTTTTTCAATCCCATTTTCGTTCCCTTTTTTGTTGGTGTTTCGAATGCGATCGGTGCGGATGCTCGGCCTACAATTGCGCGACGGTCACCAGACCTTCGTCGGGCGTCAATTCCACCCGATTGCGCAGCGGCTTGCCGAAGACTTCCGCTTCGATTTCATACTCGTCCCCCGGTCCGCTCTGGACGCCGAAGGCATAGCTCATCACCGCGGCTCCGAAGAAATAGGCATGCAGATCTCCTGGTCTGCGATGCATGGGGTAGCGGAAATGATAATGCTCAAGATTGGCGATCGAGTGAGACATATGCGTCTCGCCCGAGAGGAATTCCTCTTCCCAGATGACGGCACCGTCGCGCCTTATGCGTGAATGGCCGCGCACCTCGGCCGGCAGGTCGCCGACCAACAGTTCCGGTCCGATCGAGCAGGAGCGGAGCTTGGAATGAGCCAAATAGAGGTAGTTCGCCGCTTCCGTGACATGGTCGGAGTATTCGTTGCCGAGCGCATAACCAATCCGATATGGGCTGCCGTCCGGGCCGACGATGTAGAGCCCGACGATCTCGGCCTCTTCCGCGCCGGCGCGCGCGAATGCCGGCATCGGCAGGGCAGAGCCAGGCGCGACGACGCAGGTGCCGACGCCCTTGAAGAACCATTCGGGTTGGACGCCGAATTCGCCCTTTGCCGGTTTGCCGCCTTCGAGCCCCATGCGGAAGATCTTCAGCGAATCTGATTCCTCGGCGTCTTCGCCATGGGTGAGCATATGCATCTTGTCGCGGGCATTGGCGCTGCCGGTATGGGTCAGGCCCGTGCCGGTGACGAGCAGCCGGGATGGTTCGTCGTGATCGAGCGGGGCAAGCACGAGACCGTCGGCGAGCAACCGGTCATAGTCGACGGTTTCGGTCGTCGTGCGCTCCTCGACGATGGTCGCAAGCGCTACGCCACGGGCAATGGCGGCTTCCGCAAGCTCTCTGACGGTAGCGGTATTCCTGAGAGGATGCAGGTGATTGCCGTCGGTGGAGACCCTGCCGACCTTCCGCGCGCCTTCGGGCGTTTTGAACTGGACGAGACGCATGCTTTGGCCTGCCTTATGGTTGGATTGATTGTTCATACCCAGCCGCCATCGACGATGAATTGCTGGCTGGTGCACATGGCGCTGTCATCAGCGGCGAGGAAAAGCGCCATGCGGGCGATATCCGACGGCTGCAGCCGGTCGGGAAGGCACTGGCGCTCCTCGATCTGGCGCTCGCCGGCCGGTGTGAGCCAGAGGCGCATCTGCCGTTCGGTCATGACCCAGCCGGGTACCATGCAGTTGACGCGGATGCGCTCCGGCCCGAATTCGCGGGCGAGCGCACGGGTCATGCCATACACGGCGGCTTTTGCCGTGACGTAGGCCGGGCAGTCCGGATCGCCGACCATCCAGGTGATCGAGCCGAAATTGATGATCGAGCCGCCACCGAGGGCCTTCATGTACGGGCGCACGGACTGCGCGGCGAAGAATTGATGGCGCAGATTAACGGCCATCCGGTCGTCCCAGTAGGCAACCGTCACGTCTTCCGTCTGGTGACGATCGTCGCTGCCGGCGTTGTTGCAGAGCACCTGGATCGGGCCATGCGCGGCGACGGCTTCGGCGATCGCATCCTTGAGGGTTTCAATGTTGCGCAGGTCGCAGGCGATGAAAAGCGGCGGGCGATCCCCGGCGGCTTCGATCTCGGCGACGAGGCGTCGCGACGCGTCTTCGGCGATATCGACAAAGGCGACGTGGCTGCCCTGGGCGCAGAAATGCCGGACGAGGCTTTCGCCGATGCCGCTGCCGCCTCCGGTGATGAAGACGCTTTTTCCCTTGAGGCTCGGATAGATGGCGAGATTGTCGGTTTGGCTGCTCATGGTTCTCTTCGCCTAGTGGGAGTGTCGTGGGATGCCGGCATCGCGGCGCCCCACCAGAAAATCGAAATCGCAACCGGCGTCTGCCTGCATCACACGCTCGACATAGAGGCTTTGGTAGCCGCCCTGGGGCGGCGTCGGCGGCTGCCAGTCCAGGCGGCGGGTCGCCAGCTCTTCGTCGGGAACCATGAGCTCGAGGCGCCGGCCGGCAACGTCGAGCTCGATGAAGTCGCCGTCGCGCACCAGTGCGAGCACGCCGCCAGCTGCCGCCTCCGGTGCGACGTGCAGAACCACGGTGCCATAGGCCGTGCCGCTCATGCGCGCATCCGAGATGCGCACCATGTCCGAGACACCCTGTTTCAGTAGCTTGGCGGGCAGGGGCATGTTGCCGACTTCGGCCATGCCGGGATAGCCACGGGGTCCGCAATTCTTCAGCACCATGATCGAGCTTGCATCGATATCGAGGTCGGGATCATCGATGCGCGCGTAATAATGCTCGATATTTTCGAAGACGACGGCCTTGCCGCGATGCTGCATCAATTCCGGCGTCGCGGCCGAAGGCTTGATGACCGCGCCGCTCGGGGCAAGATTGCCGCGCAGCACGGCGATTCCGCCTTCCTTGGTCAAGGGATTGTCGAGCGGGCGGATGACCTCTTCGTTGTAGTTTGGCGCATCGTGAATGAGCTCGCCGACCGTCCGGCCGCTGACAGTGACGGCATCGCCGTGCAGCAGGCCGGCATCGTTGAGCGCCGCCATGACGGTCGACAGGCCGCCGGCATAATAGAAATCCTCCATCAGGAAGCGGCCCGACGGCATCAGGTCGACGATCGTCGGCACGGCACGTCCGAGCCGGTCCCAATCGTCGAGATCGAGCTCCACGCCGACGCGGCGGGCAATCGCGATCAGATGCAGGACGGCGTTCGTCGAGCCGCCGATGGCGCCATTGACGCGGATGGCATTCTCGAAGGCAGCCTTGGTGAGGATCTGCGAGATCTTCACGTCTTCATTGACGAGATCGACTATGCGGCGGCCGGCCATATGCGCGAGCACGCCGCGCCGGGCATCGACGGCGGGGATCGCGGCGTTGTCGGGCATGCCGATGCCGAGCGCTTCCACCATGCTTGCCATCGTCGAGGCCGTGCCCATCGTCATGCAACTGCCGGCGGAGCGGCTCTGGCCCTGTTCGGCCGAGAGGAAATCCTTGACCGCCATGCGACCGGCTTTGACGTCCTCGGCGAATTTCCACACATGCGTGCCCGAGCCGATATCCTGGCCGCGGAACTTGCCGTTGAGCATCGGGCCGCCGGAAACGGCGATCGTCGGCAGATTGGCCGAGGCGGCGCCCATCAACAGCGCCGGTGTGGTCTTGTCGCAGCCGACGAGCAGGATGACGCCGTCGATCGGGTTGGCGCGGATCGATTCCTCGACATCCATGCTGGCCAGATTGCGAAATAGCATAGCCGTCGGGCGCATATTGCTTTCGCCGAGCGACATGACGGGAAATTCAAGCGGGAATCCACCGGCCTCGTAGACGCCGCGCTTCACATGTTCGGCGATGCCGCGGAGATGCGCGTTGCACGGTGTCAGCTCGGACCAAGTATTGCAGATGCCGATGACAGGCCGGCCATCGAAGACATGATCGGGCAATCCCTGATTTTTCATCCAGCTGCGATGCATGAAGGCATTCTTGCCATCGCCGCCGAACCATTCCGCCGAGCGCAGCTTGCGTTTCTGTTGCGTCATGGCTTTGGCTCCTGTGATCCGCGGCGCAGGTTGCGGCTTTCGACGCCGCGGCGGACGTCCTCCTCGGCATGATCCAGCAAGACGAGGATCGCCTGGTGGGCACCGACAGCATCGCCGGCAGCGATCTTGCGCGCGACCTCGCGATGGAGCGGCAGCGACGGGCGCTGGCCCTGGGGATTGTCGTTGGAAAGCCGGAAGCTCATGACGAGCGCGGTCTCGATCAGGGCGGCGAGCGATCCCATAAGCTCATTGCCGGTCATGCGCAGGATCGTCTGGTGGAAGACGAGATCGGGCTCGGCGAACCGGTCGCCGTCATCGCCGAATTCTTCCATTTCGACGAGCGCTGCCTCGAGTTCGGCAATCTGCTCCGGTGTTGCGCGTTGCGCAGCAAGCATCGCGGACATCGGCTCGATGGCGCGACGCAGCTCGAAAAGTGCCCTGACATCGTCGGGATTGATGGCCCCGGAATAGCGCCAGGAAAGCACGTCAGGATCGAGAAAATTCCAATCGGATCGCGGACGGACCCTGGTTCCGGTCTTCGGACGCGATTCCACCAGCCCCTTGCCGGCCAGCACCTTGATCGCCTCGCGCAGTACGGAACGGCTGACGCCGATCATGTCCTTGGAGTCGTCGGCATTCGGCAGGACCTCGCCGGGCAGGAAACGTCCCTGCACGATCCAGCTCCCGATCTGCTCGACGGCAGCGGCGTGCAGGCTGTTGTTTGCTGATTGGAAGCCAACCGACGCGCCAGCCGAAGGGGGGCGGGCGTATCGAACCGAGACCGACATTTTCTGATTTTTCCTATTATTCATAATAATAGTGTTATTCGGAATTTTATCGATGTCAAGCACGCGTCTTCGGCGTCTGTGGACGACCAAGCGAGCGGGCGAAGAGGATTGTCGAGGATTACTGGATGTGAACGAAAAGGCCGCGGAACAGGGCGGTGGACGGCCGATTTAAATTGACTCGTGAGAATGACCCGAACAGCGCCATGGTCGATGAGAACGCGAATTATTTCAGAGAGTTAAATTGCTTCGCCGTCACGCAGATAACTGCAAATAACGGGGCAGTCGGCCTTTTCCGAGTGAGGACGACCGCCGCCATGAAGCGGTCACAGACTCCATTTGGCGCCATCTTCAGCAAGGACGATCTCCACCGGATCGCCGCAAACCTTGATGGAGGGGCCACCCAATTCGTTCCATCGAAACAGATTGAGATGCCAGCCGCCGGGAATGAATCTCGACCGATCGATGATGCCGTCCGCGCCCGCCGATCTTGCTGCGTCCGAATTGCGCCAGGAGACCGGCTCCTGACCGGCGGCCAGGGCTGAGCGCCAGGATTCATTGGAAAGGTCCCGGTCGATGCCGAGCCGGCGGCAGGCTTCCTCGTCGTGCTGGTCGAGCACCAGGGCGTCGCTGACGAGGAGAGGGACGACCACTCTTTTCCGCCGGTCCTCGCGCATGTAGCCCGATATGGCGGTGATCGACCAGTCCAGGGAGGCGCTCGTGTAGAGTGTCGGCTGGCCGAGACGATGATAACGTCCAGCGCTTGCCGTATCTGGCGGATCGAGGACGTGATCCAGCCGCTCCAGCAATACGGATCGGAAGAAATGTCCGCTGACTTTCCTGAAGGGGAAGGTGGCTTCCGGCATATCTTCTGACGTTTCCATGCGAGCGATTGGACCTCGAGTTGAGTTCGTCGCCAATAGCTAGAGTGGAAATATGACAGGCCGTAGTGCCAATCGCGGCCGTGCTTGTCGATGCGGCCGGAGACCGCGTCATGTCGGGATATGCGCCGCTATCTCGCGACGCATGATTTCGCGATCGTGAGAGCACCAGCCAGCCGGAACGGCACGGGCCATTCCGGCAGCGGCAGGCGGCAACA
>JAGWJK010000156.1 GCA_028865845.1 Rhizobiaceae bacterium | reverse complement strand
AAGTCGTGCCCCCCTCGATCGTCGTCACGGCACAATATCCGGGCGCCAACCCGAAGGTCATCGCCGAAACGGTGGCGACACCGCTCGAAGAGCAGATCAACGGCGTCGACGGCATGCTCTATATGAACAGCCAGGCGACCTCGGATGGTCTGCTGACGCTGACCGTCACCTTCAAGCTCGGCACCGATCCGGACAAGGCGCAGCAGCTGGTGCAGAACCGCGTGTCGCAGGCCGAACCGCGCCTGCCGCAGAACGTTCGTGACCTCGGCATCACCACGGTCAAGAGCTCGCCCGACCTGATGATGGTCGTCAACCTGATCTCGCCAGACAATCGCTACGACATCACCTATCTGCGCAACTACGCCACGCTGAACGTCAAAGACCGGCTGGCACGCATCGAGGGTGTCGGCCAGGTCGAAATTTTCGGCTCGGGCGACTACTCCATGCGTGTCTGGGTCGATCCGCAGAAGACGGCCGAGCGTAACCTGACGGCTGACGACGTCGCCAATGCGATCCGCCAGCAGAACGTACAGGCCGCCGCCGGTATCATCGGCGCGTCACCGAACATTCCCGGCCTCGACGTGCAGCTGTCGGTCAACGCACAGGGCCGTCTGACGACGCCGGAAGAATTCGGCAACATCATCGTCAAGAGCGGTGCGAATGGCGAAATCACCCGTCTTCGCGACGTTGCACGTGTCGAAATGGGCGCATCGGATTATTCGCTGCGTTCGCTGCTCGACGGCAAGGCCGCGGTCGCCGTCCCGGTCTTCCAGGCTCCGGGTTCCAATGCGATCACCATCTCGGATCAGGTCATCAAGACCATGAACGAGTTGCAGACTGCGATGCCCGACGGTGTGAAGTATGAGATTGTCTACGATACCACGCAGTTCGTGCGGGCCTCGATCGACAAGGTCGTCCACACGCTGCTCGAAGCCATCGCGCTGGTGGTCATCGTCGTCATCCTGTTCCTGCAGACATGGCGCGCTTCGATCATCCCGCTGATCGCCGTTCCCGTTTCCATCATCGGCACCTTCGCGGTGATGTATATCTTCGGGTTTTCGATCAATGCGCTCAGCCTGTTCGGTCTGGTGCTGGCGATCGGTATCGTCGTCGACGACGCGATCGTGGTCGTGGAAAACGTCGAGCGCAACATCGAGAACGGCCTCAGTCCGCGTGACGCGACCTATCGCGCGATGAAGGAAGTGTCGGGGCCGATCATTGCGATCGCACTGGTGCTGGTCGCCGTCTTCGTGCCGCTCGCCTTCATCTCCGGCCTCTCTGGGGAATTCTATCGTCAGTTCGCATTGACGATCGCCATCTCGACCGTCATCTCGGCCTTCAATTCGCTGACCCTGTCTCCGGCGCTGGCTGCTCTTCTCCTGAAGGGTCACCACGAGCCGAAGGATGCGCTCACGCGCGGCATGGACATGCTGTTCGGCTGGTTCTTCCGCGGTTTCAACCGGGTGTTCCATCTGGGCTCGAATGGCTACGGCAAGGCGGTCGGCGGTCTTCTGTCGGGCAAGGGCATCGTCATGGTGGTCTACTTCGCCATGATCGCAGCGACCTACTTCCTGTTCCAGCAGGTGCCGGGCGGTTTCGTGCCGGCGCAGGACAAGCAATACCTGATCGGCTTTGCTCAGTTGCCTGATGGCGCCACGCTCGACCGGACCGAGAGCGTCGTGCAGCGAATGAACGAAATCGTCATGAAGCAGCCGGGTGTCGACCATGCGATCGCCTTCCCGGGCCTGTCGATCAACGGCTTCACCAATTCGTCGAATGCCGGCATCGTCTTCGTTAAGCTGAAGTCGTTCGAGGAACGCACCACGCCTGACCTCTCCGGTGGTGCGATCGCCATGCAGCTGAACCAGAAGTTCGCAGGCATTCAGGACGCCTTTATCGCCATATTCCCGCCGCCGCCCGTCCAGGGTCTCGGCACGACCGGCGGTTTCAAGCTGCAGATCGAGGACCGCGCCGGTCTCGGCTATCAGGCGCTGGATGAAGCCAACAAGGCATTCCTTGCCAAGGCCTATCAGGCACCGGAACTGGCCGGTCTGTTCTCGAGCTACCAGATCAACGTGCCGCAGCTCTTCACCGATCTCGATCGCGCCAAGGCCGAACAGCTCGGCGTCTCGGTGACCGATGTCTTCGATACGCTGCAGATCTATCTGGGTTCGCTCTATGTGAACGACTTCAATGCTTTCGGCCGCACCTACTCGGTTCGCGTCCAGGCCGATGCCAAGTTCCGCGCCCATGCGGACGATATCGGCCAGCTGAAGGTTCGTTCCTCATCGGGTCAGATGATCCCGCTGTCGGCCCTGCTGAACGTCAAGTCGACCGCAGGTCCGGAACGCGTAACGCGCTATAACGGCTTCCTCGCCGCCGATATCAACGGCGGTCCGGCTCCGGGCTTCTCGTCCGGCCAGGCGCAAGCTGCCGTTGAACGCATCGCCAACGAAACCCTGCCGAAGGGCATCGGCTTCGAATGGACCGATCTGACCTATCAGCAGATCATCGCCGGCAGCTCGGGCGTCATCATCTTCCCGCTGGCCCTGCTGCTCGTCTATCTCGTGCTCGCAGCCCAGTACGAAAGTGTCACCCTGCCGCTTGCGATCGTCATGATCGTGCCGATGGGCGTGCTCGCTGCCTTGACGGGCGTCTGGCTGACGGGTGGCGACAACAACATCTTCACCCAGATCGGCTTGATGGTGTTGGTGGGCCTCTCGGCGAAGAACGCGATCCTGATCGTGGAATTCGCTCGCGAGCTGGAATTCGAGGGCCGGACCCCGGTCCAGGCCGCGATCGAAGCCAGCCGCCTGCGTCTGCGCCCGATCCTGATGACCTCCATGGCCTTCATCATGGGTGTTGTACCTTTGGTCACCTCGACCGGTGCCGGTGCCGAAATGCGTGCCGCCATGGGTATCGCGGTGTTCTCGGGCATGATCGGCGTCACCTTCTTCGGCATCTTCATGACGCCGGTGTTCTACGTGCTGATCCGCAGGGTGACGGGCAACCGTCCGCTGAAGCAGCATCATCACAACGACAACAATCACTCGGCGGAGGTTTTCCCGCTCGCCGCCGAATAAGGCAGCCATGCCCGGCTTCCGACCCCCAGTGCCGGGCATGCCCTCGGGCGGGACCGCAAGGTCCCGCCCTTTTTCTTTGCCCCGTGAAATCATCGGCGTGCGTTGCGCAAGCGGGCTGCGATGGTTCCAGAATCTTCTGCATCCTTCGATTGCAAATCGCGGAAATCGGGCGCAATCTCGCTTCGGCAAATGCGGGAGGGCTGGCCATGGTCGAACGAAGCGACATCGAGCGTGCAGTGCAGGCGATCTATCAGGCGCGGGATGGCAACGACCTCGATGGTTTGATGGCGCTCACGCATCCGGACTGCGGATTTCGCATCGTCGGAAGCGACCGGCTCGGTCAAATGACACAGCGCGCCGCCGGTCCGGAATCCCTTCGTGGCACGTTAGGCGCGCTGATGGGTATTTGGGATTTTTCCGGCCTGCGGACCATCAGTGTTCATATCGACGGCAACACGGCGTTCGTTCACCGCTCTGGGCCTGTGCGTTTCGTCCCGGCAGATCGGACCATCGAGACGGAAATCGTGGACAAGCTGACTTTCCGCGACGGCGCCCTGGTGGAGATCGAGGAGTTCATCGATACGCTCCAGGCAGCGGAAATCGCCGGATTGGTGGAATTCGCCTGAGGCTGCCAACGACTGGCCGGCATCTAATGTTATTCCCGGGATGCGGCATTCCGCATCACAGAAAACTTTGCCGGGCGCGCCGATTTGATTTGCAAGATCGCCGCATCGGTTTATCAAACACATAGGCAAAATGATGAACGTACATCGGGCTGGAGGAACTGCCCGCTGACGGTCGTTTGCGATGGAGGAATTTCATGCATATTGCGATCATCGGGGCGGCCGGCATGATCGGCCGGAAATTGACTGCGCGGCTGGTGGCCGATGGCGGTCTTGGCGGCGCCGAAATCACCCGGCTGACGCTAATCGACGTCATCGAACCCGCGACGCCGGAAGGTTTCGGCGGCAAGGTGAAGACGCGGGCAAGGGATCTGTCGCAGCCCGGCGTTGCCGAAAAACTGATCGCCAAGCGGCCCGATGTCATCTTTCATCTCGCGGCGATCGTCTCGGGCGAGGCCGAGCTCGATTTTGAAAAGGGCTATCGCATCAATCTCGACGGCACCCGGCAGTTGTTCGAGGCGATCCGTGCCGCCAATGCCGAAGATGGCTACAAGCCGCGCGTTGTCTTCACCTCGTCCTGCGCCGTGTTCGGCGCGCCGTTCCCGACGCCCATCCCTGACGATTTCCACCTAACGCCGCTCACCAGCTATGGCACGCAGAAGGCGATGAGCGAACTGCTGCTTGCCGATTATACCAGGCGCGGCTTTCTCGACGGCATCGGCATTCGCCTGCCGACCATCTGCATTCGCCCGGGAAAACCGAACCGCGCGGCATCCGGTTTCTTTTCGGGAATATTGCGCGAGCCGTTGATTGGCATGGAAGCGGTGCTACCGGTACCGGAAGAGGTCAGGCACTGGCATGCATCGCCGCGCTCGGCGGTCGGCTTCCTGATCCACGGTGCCACGATCGATTTGGCGCCGCTCGGCGCGGACCGCAGCCTGTCGATGCCAGGCGTCAGCGCCACGGTCGGCGAACAGATCGAAGCCCTGCGCCGTGCCGCCGGCGACAAGGCGGTCAATCTCATTCGCCGCGAACCGGACGAGCTGGTGATGCGCATCGTCTCCGGCTGGGCGCAGGGGTTCACCGCGACGCGGGCGAGGGAACTCGGTTTCACTGCCGAGAGTTCTTTCGATGAAATCATTCGCGTCCATATCGATGACGAGCTGGAAGGACGGCTGCCATGACCACGACCAAGATCGCATTTCTGGGAACGGGTTTGATGGGCGCGCCGATGGCGCGGCGGCTACTTGGCGCCGGTTTTGCGGTCACCGTCTGGAACCGTGATCACAGCAAGGCAGAAGCGCTGATTGCCGATGGCGCGACGGTTGCGGCAACGCCCGTGGAAGCGGCCAAGGGTGCTGCGGTTCTTTTCACCATGCTGACCAATGGCGGCGCTGTCACGGAAGTCCTGTTCGGCAGTGGGGTTGCCGAAGCCCTGGAGCCGGGAGCCGTCGTCGTCGACAACAGCTCGATCTCGCCGGCGGTTGCCCGCGACCATGCTGCAAAGCTCGCGGAGCGTGGCATCCATCATATTGATGCTCCTGTCTCGGGCGGTGTCGTCGGGGCGGCGGCTGGAACGCTTGCGATCATGGCCGGGGGCGAGGCCGCCGTAATCGACAGCATCAAGGAGGTGCTCGCGCCTCTGGGTCGCGTGACGCATGTCGGGCCAAGCGGTACGGGCCAGCTCGCCAAGCTCGGCAACCAGCAGATCGTTGCCGTCACTATCGGCGCTGTCGCCGAAGCCATGCTCTTGGTCGAAGCGGGCGGCGGATCGCGCGAAGCCTTCCGCGCTGCCATTCGCGGCGGCTTTGCCGAAAGCCGGATTTTGGAACTTCATGGCCAGCGCATGATCGATCGCAATTTCGAGCCCGGCGGCACATCGCGCAACCAGCTCAAGGACCTAGACACCATTCTTGATACGGCAAGAAGCCTCTCGCTCAGCTTGCCGCTGACAGAGGCGGTGCGGGCGGAGTTTGCCGACTTCGTTGCCAGCGGCGGTGCCGAGAAGGATCACAGCGGCCTGCTGCTGCATCTCGAAGAGAAGAACGCTCACGGGAAGGTTTGATGCGTCGTCATCGATCTGGCGGCGCGTTGCAAATAACGGCGGACATGCAGGCGTTCGGGTATGCAGCGTAAGCGCGAACCTGCCGATGCCGTCAATTCAACGCATCCGCGAACTTGCTGAACCATAATTAACCAAAAAACTATCCAGTCTGCGCAAGCGCATGGAACTCTACAACTCTTGGGGGGTTATTAAATATCGCTAAAGGTTGCGGTGCAAAGATGCCGCGCAATCAAGCAGGCTTTCCAGCGTCCGATAGGGGTTCGAACTCGGTGGAAGAGGCGTTGTCAGGACGATCCGAGCAGGAATTCCAGGACCTTCTGAGGAGGCTGGAGTTGGCGCTGGAGACGTCTCAAATCGGCGTCTGGGAACACAATCTCACGGAAGAAGAAGTGCTCTGGGATCTGCAGATGCACAAGCTTTACCAGACCGGGAGAACCGATCGCAAGGTCTCTTCGTCAGTTTGGAAGAATTCCATTCATCCGGATGATTATGAGCGCGCTTCGGCGGAGTTCGACCGAGCGATCGCCGAAAAGGGACAATATAACTCGCAATTCCGTATCATTCTGCCTGATGGCGAGGTCCGCTATCTGCGGTCGCGCGCACATTTTTTTGAAGGCACGGATGGTGAACCCGCTTTCATCGGCGCGGAATGGGATGTCACCGACGACGTCTTGATCAATCGCGAACTCACCGCGCAGAAGGCGGTGGCGGAAGCCCGCGCCGTTGCGCTGGAGCAGAGCAGGGAGCGCATCGAGCACGCTGCCGACCATGATTACCTGACCGGTTTGCCCAACCGGCGCTATTTCGACCGGCGGCTGGCGGAGCTGCACGCAGACCCGACCGTCGAGACGATTGCGGTTCTGCATATCGATCTCGACCGCTTCAAGCAGGTCAACGACAAATGGGGTCATGCGGCCGGCGACACGACGCTGCAGAGCGCAGCGGCGCGGATTTCCGGCGCGACGGCGTCATGCGACATGGTTGCGCGTGTCGGCGGCGACGAATTCGTCGCTGTCTTGATCAACGTTAAAGATGGCGACGAGCTGCAGTCCATTGCCGAAGACATGCTCTGGCGGCTGCGGCGCGACATACGCTTCGGTCATGAGCAGTTTCAAATCGGCGCCTCGATCGGTGCCGCATGGAGCACCGCCAATACCGATCGGAATCTGCTCGCCGAGTCGGATATCGCTCTCTATCATGCCAAGAAACTCGGCCGTAATCGCGTCGAATTCTTTACGCCGAGCCTTCAGGCCGATCTGCTCGCCGAAAGGCAACTTGCCGAAGAGCTGCGGCTGGCATTGTCGCGACAGGAAATCGTGCCGTTCTATCAAACCCAGGTGGACGCGCGCACCCGGCGCATCATCGGGCTTGAAGCGCTCGCCCGCTGGCGGCATCCGGAAAAGGGCTTGCTGCCACCTGTTGCCTTTCTGAAGATCGCGGATGAATACGGACTGACCTCCGAGATCGATGCGGCCATTCTCAATCACGTGCTTGCCGACCGAAACGCGTGGGCGCGACAGGGACTGACGCCGCCGCGCGTCGCGGTAAATATTTCCGGACGCCGGCTTGGCGATCCGCATCTGATCGAACGGCTGTCGGCGCTGGAGATACCGCACCACGCCATCGTCTTCGAATTGATCGAGACGATTTTCCTCGACGATCCCGACGACATATTGCTCGCCAATATCGAGGGCATCAAGAAGATGGGGATCGATATCGAGATCGATGATTTCGGCTCCGGCCATGCTTCTTTGATCGGATTGGTGAAGCTGAAACCCAAGCGCTTGAAGATCGACCGGCAACTGGTGACGGCGATCACGATCTCCGACGACCAGCGACGGCTGGTCGGATCGATCGTCGAAATCGCCAGGGCGCTCGGCGTGGAAGTCATCGCCGAAGGGGTGGAGACAGAGGAGCATGCCCGGCTGCTTGCCCGCGCCGGCTGCGACGGGCTGCAGGGCTATGCTATCGGCTACCCTGCTTCATTCAACGATATCGCGATCCTGCTGACATCGATACAGAGGCCCGATCTTGCCCGGGCCCCCTCTCATTCTGCCGGCAAGGCGGGGTCTACTGGATTTGTAGAACGGCAATCAGCCCATAGCTGATCACTCCCAAAGTCAGAAGTGAAAGCGTTGCGGCGGTGATGACCTTGCCACCGGCATGGGCAACAGCGCGAATGTTGACGGAGAGGCCGAGTGCCGCCATGGCAACGACCGTCAAGATGTTCGAGACCAGCGCCATCGGCGAAACCAGTG
>JAGWJK010000155.1 GCA_028865845.1 Rhizobiaceae bacterium | reverse complement strand
AGCGCGGCACGCATGTGCTGAAGGCGTTGTCGCTGGGCGCCAAGGCTGTCGGCGTCGGCCGTTTCTATCTCTATCCGCTGGCAGCGGCCGGGCAGGCGGGCGTCGAACGGGCGCTGCGCCAGCTGCGCATCGAGATAGAGCGCGACATGAAACTGATGGGTTGCACCTCGATCGATCAGCTATCGCGGGCCAATCTGCGCTTCCGGTAGCAGCGCATTCGCCTGTGGGTTTTGAAACTCCACACGCGAAAGCCAATGAAATCTTTGATAGACGGAGGCGCGTCCTTTCTGAAAGATGGGCGTCTCCATCATTTGAGTCTTCGCAAAGAGGTAAGGCATTGCAGGTCGGCATCGACATGGGAACGGCGTCCGGCGGGACTAGCGCCCAACTCGATATCGAGGAGCTGTTGGCGACGCGTCTGCTCGTGCAGGGCAATTCCGGTTCCGGCAAATCGCATCTCCTGCGCCGCCTGCTGGAACAGTCCGCGCAGTGGGTGCAGCAGGTCATCATCGATCCCGAGGGCGATTTCGTCACGTTGGCCGACAAGTTCGGTCATGTGGTCGTCGACGGCGAGCGCACGGAAGCTGAGCTTGCCGGCATCGCCAACCGCATTCGCCAGCATCGCGTCTCGTGCGTGCTGACGTTGGAAGGGCTCGATATCGAGCAGCAGATGCGTGCCGCCGCCGCCTTCTTGAACGGCATGTTCGACGCCGATCGCGAATATTGGTATCCGGTGCTTGTCGTCGTCGACGAAGCGCAGATGTTCGCGCCTTCGGTCGGCGGCGATGTCTCCGAGGATGCGCGCAAGATGTCGCTCGGCGCCATGACCAACCTGATGTGCCGCGGACGCAAGCGCGGCCTGGCGGGCGTGATCGCTACGCAGCGATTGGCGAAGCTTGCCAAGAACGTCGCAGCCGAAGCCTCGAATTTCCTGATGGGCCGCACCTTCCTCGACATCGACATGGCCCGCGCTGCCGATCTGCTCGGTATGGACCGCAGGCAGGCCGAAATGTTCCGCGACCTGAAGCGCGGCAATTTCGTCGCACTTGGACCGGCCCTGTCGCGCCGGCCGCTGCCGATCACTATCGGCACAGTTGAAACTTCGGCGCGTTCTTCCAGCCCGAAGCTGATGCCGCTGCCGGACGCGCCGCAGGATGTGGAAGACCTGATTTTCACGCCGGACCCGGAAGAATTTTCGCGACCTGTCGTGCGTCGGGTCGCACCCGCTCCGCGTCCGACGACGGATATACTGGCGGAGCTTTCGCGCTCCACGCCTGCTGCCACCCCGGCGCCGGCCGAGCCGCGGACTCCTCAACCGGAACTATCGGCCGAAGACCGAGAGGCTCGGGTCGACGCCGTCCTTTCGGAAATCCTCGACGATCCCGGCTCCGCCTTCCGCACCGATTCCGTCCTATACCAGGAATTTCTCGTGCGATTGCGCATGCGCCGCGTGCCAGGCGCGCCGATGTCCCTGCAGGATTTCCGCCGTCGTGTCGCAGTTGTTCGCTCCGGCGCCGACGAGGCGACGATGGCAACAGAGGCCTGGGCGACGGCTCTGTCGCTGTCGTCGGGCGTCACCGACGACTTGCAGGGTGTTTTCCTCATGCTCGCAAAGGCAGCCGTCTGCGGCGAGCCTTGCCCATCCGACGCCCGCATCGCCCGCGCTTACGGCACCCACTCCGCTCGCCGCGCCCGGCGGCTGCTCAGCTATTTCGAGGAGCAGGGCGTGGTCGTCGTCCACACCGATTTCTCCGGCAAGCGCATCGTGGCCTTTCCGGACATGGCCTGCCAAACAGCGCCCGGCGATGCCAATGCGCCTGATCTCAACGAGACGGGACAGGCTGCGGAGTAATTGCCGGGCGCGGACGCGGCGTTGACGCGTATCCGGGATACACCTATATTCCGACGTCTGGAGATATTCGGATGGCGGTACGCGATCGAATTCAACGCTATAGAGAGAGTGGAGGAGCCTCTGACCTGATACGGGTCGAGGTATTGATCCCGGCTGAATGCCGTAGCGATATTCTATCGCAGGCTGCCGAAATGCGCGCTGAACACCGCCGGCGCAAAGAGCTGCTTCAGCAGCATCTGGACGAAGCGATTGCGCGCTACGGTATCCGGCTTCTCGACAATATAGATCTTCGGAAGCTGCCCTCGCTGGAACAGAAAGCCAAGTTGATTGCCGACGCCTTGATCGAACGTGGCGACGCGCGGGCTTTTGCTATGGGACGGCGAATGCTAGGCGAGATCGGGTCCTAATTAATGGCGCTCACGGCACTGCAAAGGGCGATCATGGCGTCTATCGCGAAGAACCGCTCGGAGACCAGCTATGTGGCTGGTGGGCTTGTCCTCAACATGCATTGGCCCCGCTTGTCCGATGACATCGATATTTTTCAGGACACGGACGAAGAAATCGGCCCAACGGCCAATCGCGATATTGAAACACTGAGGGGTGATGGCTTTGGTGTTTACATTGAGGTCAATGTTTACGGGTGCGTCGAAGCCGAGGTTTCAAAAAACCGAGAGGCGACGCTTATCCAATGGATGAGCGAGTCTAGGATACGTTTCTTTCCTCTCATTCGCGATGACGAATGGGGAGCGAGGCTTCATATTGCGGATTTGGCAGTGAACAAGGTCTTAGCCGCATCGACGAGAACCAAGCCGCGAGATTTTGTTGACTTGATAATGATCAACGAGAGGCTTTGCCCGCTGGGGGCTGTGGTAATGGCCGCGCCTGGAAAGCCGCCGCATTATTCTCCTGTGAAGATCATTGACGAAATGCGGCGACGTGGATTGTCGGTGTCGACAGACGAGTACGAGTCGGTCAGGGGGCTTCCGGTCGAATTCACTGCGAAGACCATTCGCGAGAAGCTTGTCGAAGCTTTTGATCGGGCTGAAGCATATGTTCGATCGGCGCCGGCCGATATAGTCGGCTTGCTCGTCACGCACGATAAGGGTTTGCCCTTGGAAATAGCGTCATTGAATGATGTCGGCTTGCAGTTTCGGAAGGCCACCTCTGAGCCGGAAGTGATGCCCTCGCTGCCGGACACGAAAGAAGACTGGTCGCGCTTATGATCCGCCGCCCCAAAACCAAACCTTTCCGTCTGTCCGGCTGTTGACATTTCGATGACAACCCCTTAGAGACCGCCGCAACGCCGGGCAGAAATGTCCGGTGTTTTAGTTGACATGTCCCGTGGTTTCCTCCGTTCGCTAACGTGAGAGGCCTGTCAGAGCTCCAAAAAAGAGTTCAGAGGAGGGCGTGTTTCCTTCGAGCGGTTTGGTGACAAGCCGCCCTAACACTATGAAAGGAAATGCGATGAGCAAGCGCGAATCGTCCAAGTACAAAATTGACCGCCGTATGGGCGAAAACATCTGGGGCCGTCCGAAGTCCCCGGTAAACCGCCGCGAATACGGCCCGGGCCAGCACGGCCAGCGCCGCAAGGGCAAGCTTTCCGACTTCGGCGTGCAGCTGCGCGCCAAGCAGAAGCTGAAGGGCTACTACGGCGACCTGCGCGAGAAGCAGTTCCGCGCTACCTTTGATGAAGCCAACCGCCGCAAGGGCGACACCTCGGAAAACCTGATCGGCCTGCTCGAATCGCGCCTCGACGCGATCGTCTACCGCGCCAAGTTCGTTCCGACTGTTTTCGCTGCCCGCCAGTTCGTCAACCATGGCCACGTCACGGTGAACGGCGTTCGCGTCAACATCGGTTCATACCGTTGCAAGGCTGGCGACGTTATCGAAGTTCGCGAAAAGTCCAAGCAGCTCGTAACCGTTCTGGAATCGGTTGCTCTGGCTGAGCGCGACGTTCCGGATTACATCGAAGTCGACCACAACAAGATGGTTGCCACTTTCGCCCGCGTTCCGGCTCTCGGCGACGTACCGTACCCGGTCGTCATGGAACCGCATCTGGTCGTCGAATTCTATTCGCGTTAATCAGCGGATATCTTTACTACGAATGGAAAAGCCGCTCTCTTCGGGCGGCTTTTTTGTCCGTGGAGTTTATGATGACGGATTTGCAGGCAATCCTCGACAGCATCTACACCGAGCTTCTGCCGCGGCTCGGCGAGGGTAAGGTGGCCGACTACATTCCCGAGCTAGCCAAGGTCGATCCCCATCAGTTCGGCATGGCGATCGCCACGGTTGACGGCAATGTCCGCAGTGTCGGCAATGCCGATATCCCCTTTTCCATTCAGAGCATTTCCAAGGTTTTTATGCTCACGCTTGCGCTCGGCAAAGTCGGCGAGGGCCTCTGGAAGCGGGTCGGACGGGAGCCATCGGGCACGGCATTCAACTCCATCGTGCAGTTGGAGCGGGAAGAGGGCATCCCACGCAATCCCTTCATCAATGCGGGCGCCATCGCCGTCAGCGACGTCGTGCTGTCGGGGCATGCGCCGCGTGAAGCGATCGGCGAGTTCCTGCGTTTCGTACGTTATGTAGCCGACGACGAGTCGATCACCATCGACGACAGGGTGGCGCGCTCGGAGACGCAGACCGGTTTTCGCAACGTCGCCCTTGCCAATTTCATGCGCGCCTACGGCAATCTCGATCATCCTGTCGAGCATGTGCTTGGTGTCTATTTCCATCAATGTGCGCTGTCGATGAGCTGCGAGCAGCTGGCAAGGGCCGGGCTTTATCTGGCCGCGCGCGGCAGCAATCCGACAACGGGTCATTCCGTGGTGTCGCCGAAGCGGGCACGGCGCATCAATGCCCTGATGCTGACCTGCGGTCACTACGATGGCTCCGGCGATTTTGCCTATCGCGTCGGCCTGCCTGGCAAAAGCGGTGTCGGCGGCGGCATTCTGGCCGTGGCGCCAGGGATCGGCTCGATCGCGGTCTGGTCGCCCGGTCTGAACAAGGTCGGCAATTCGCAACTCGGCGCGGTGGCGCTGGAGATGCTTGCCGTGCGGACAGGCTGGTCGGTCTTCGGCGATTGATCACGGTATTTTCCTGCCGCGCTTTCTGCTATCAGCGTGGCGAGTTTCTTTGACGGGTGACGAGATGAATATCGCGACTGTGGTGGCCGACGAGCTGGATATCGAAGCCGAAGACAATGGCGGTTCGGTGCACCCACTGTTTGCCGATGCGCCGCGATCCGTATCCTTCAACAAGCTTCGCAAGCGCCTACTACGGCAGGTGCGCCAGGCGCTTGAAGATTTCCAGATGCTGAAGGGGCAGAAGCGCTGGCTTGTCGGCGTTTCGGGCGGCAAGGATTCCTATGGCCTTCTTTCCATCCTTCTCGACCTCAAATGGCGCGGCCTGCTGCCGGTCGAACTGATCGCCTGCAATCTCGACCAGGGCCAGCCGAATTTCCCGAAACACGTTCTTCCCGACTATCTGACGAAGATCGGCGTGGAACATCGCATCGAATATCGTGACACCTATTCCATCGTGAAGGAAAAGGTGCCGGAAGGCGCGACTTACTGTTCGCTCTGTTCGCGTCTGCGCCGCGGCAATCTTTATCGCATCGCCCGTGAAGAAGGCTGCGATGCGCTGGTGCTGGGGCATCATCGCGAGGATATCCTTGAGACATTCTTCATGAATTTCTTTCATGGCGGCCGCCTCGCTTCGATGCCGGCAAAGCTGTTGAACGACGAAGGCGATCTGATGGTGCTGCGTCCGCTTGCCTATGCGGCTGAGGACGATCTCGCCAAATTCGCCGCCGCTATGCAGTTTCCGATCATCCCGTGCGATCTCTGCGGCTCGCAGGATGGGCTGCAGCGCAATGCGATGAAGGATATGCTCGCCGATATCGAACGACGCATGCCGGGTCGCAAGGACACGATGCTGCGTGCGCTTGCGCATGTGAACCCGTCGCACCTGCTCGATCCCAAGCTCTTTGATTTCGCCGGACTGATGACGGCGACTTCCTAAGCATTGCACGTCGATTTCGGCGGTTTCGCCACACGACGTTCATCGAATCTGGCATAAAGGGGAATGATATTTCCCCTATGCGAAGATGAACGATGACCTTTTCCGATGCAGATTTTGACTACCTCATCACGACAGTCACGGAGGCCGCGGCTGGCGAAATCTTGCCGCGCTTCCGCAATCTCGGCAGTGGCGACATCGCAGAGAAGACCTCGTCCATCGATCTCGTCACAGAAGCCGACCTGCTGACGGAGCGGCATATCGCGAAGGCATTGCGCGCGCGATTTCCTTCGGCGCTCGTTGTCGGCGAGGAAGCCTATGAGAGCGACAAGTCGGTCGTGCCGGCGCTGGCGGATGCCGATCTCGCCTTCGTCATCGATCCGGTCGACGGCACCTTCAATTTCGCTGCCGGCCTGCCGGTCTTCGGAACGATCCTTGCGGTCGTCGCCAATGGCGAGACGATCGCGAGCATCATCCACGATCCGGTGCTGCGCGACACCGTCACCGCTATGCGCGGCGGCGGCACCTATCTGCGTCGTGCCGACGGGCAGACAACGCAGTTCAAGGTGGCCGCGCCGGCAGCACTGAACCAAATGACTGGCCTGATGTCCTGGGGGCACATGGACGAGCCGGAGCGTTCGCGCATCAGCGCCAACATGTCAAAGCTGCGCATGGCATTTTCGCTGAATTGCTCGGCATACGAATATTGGATGGTGGCATCAGGCAAAATTCATTTCATCGGGCATTCCAAGCTGATGCCATGGGATCATCTTGCCGGCGTACTCGCGCATCAGGAGGCCGGCGGCTATACCGCGAAATTCGACGGCTCGCCTTATCGGCCGGGCGAGATTGCGGGCGGCATTATTTCCGCGCCGGACGAGGAAAGCTGGCGGGTCATCCGCCGCGAAATCGTCGGCGCCTGACTTGAAAGGACAGCAGCATGGCTACCTCCGTTGACATAATGACCCTGGCCGATCTCCTGCGCCGCGCGGCCAAGCAGGAAATCCTGCCGCGCTTTCGCCGGCTCGGCAGCGCCGACGTCCGTGCCAAGACCGAAGCCACCGATCTCGTGACCGAGGCGGACGAGCAGGCCGAGCGTTTGATCAAGGCGGAAGTCGCAAGGCTGTGGCCAGAGGCTGTGTTCATCGGCGAGGAATCGGTTGCCGCCGATCCCAGCCTGCTGGACCGGATCGATGGCGCAGAGCTCGCTGTCATCATCGATCCCGTCGACGGCACGTTCAACTTCGCCGCCGGCGTTCCCGCATTTGGTGTCATGGCTTCAGTCGTTGCCAAGGGCGAAACCGTCGCCGGCATCATCTTCGATCCGATGGGCGACGATTGGGTGATGGCGGAAAAGGGCAGCGGCGCCTGGCTTCGACGGCCGGATGGGGAGGCGCAGAGGCTCGCCGTTGCGGCGCCGGTGGCGCTGGAAGAGATGGTGGGCATGGCCTCGACCGGCTATCTGCCACAAGGTAAGCGCGCTGAAATCCTGGGCAATCTCGCCAAGGTACGTTTCCTCACCAACTATCGCTGTGCCGCCCATGAATATCGCACCTTTGCCGGCGGCCACGTTCACTACCTGATGTACAACAAGCTGATGCCGTGGGACCATCTGGCCGGTACGCTGATTTCGCAGGAGGCCGGGGCTTATGCCGCGCGCTTCGACGGCACGCCCTACCTGCCTCATCACGTCGACGGCGGCCTGCTGCTTACGCCCGATAAGGCATCTTGGGAATTGCTGCGGCGGGAAGTGTTTACGGTCTAGGATCGATACCCGCTGTTCTTTCGCATTCAGCCATCGGTAGTTTCGGTGGCGTTGCGGCTTGGAGATCGGCAATCGGGTCGCTATGTTTCTTTGCCAAGGGCCGGCGTTTCCGCACTCTCGCAACGACGGCGCGTTTTTGGCGGGGATCAAGTGAATGCCCGAAACGAGCCGTAAGCTGACCACCATCTTTTCTGCGGATGTTCAGGACTATACCCGCCTGATGCAGCGCGACGAGGAGGGTACGCTCGCAACCCTCAAACGATATCGCGACGCCATGTCTCGCCTAATCGAGGCGCATGGGGGCCGGGTGATCAACACCTGGGGCGACGGCGTATTTGCCGAATTTCCGAGTGTCGTTGAAGCATTGCGCGCGGCGATCGACGTCCAAAGTGAGCTC
>JAGWJK010000154.1 GCA_028865845.1 Rhizobiaceae bacterium | reverse complement strand
TCCCCTGCGCAAAGTGTGAACCACGATGTCCACCATGTCGTAGGATATACTCTTCCATGTGACGGAAGCCATCACCGCAATCAGGTTTTCCAAAACCTCTCATGTCAAATCTCCTTTGATGAGACGCGAACGACTATCGTTCGCTATGTCGTAAGATATATATCTTAAGATACGATGCGCAAGAGGGGTGCCGAAAATATATGGAATCGGGGTTGGATCGAGGGATCTACAGCGCCGCAGATGGGCGACGGCCGCGGGGAATGCCGCACGCAACACCCGCATCACGTTCAAGGGAGACGCGATTACATCTTAGTAAGAATAGGGTGAGGCGGTTGCCGCATCATTCGAAGTGCCTTAGGTTCGCCGCGAACAAACGTCATTGCGGTCATCGGACCCAATCAAGAAAGCTGCGCTTCCCGTGTTTCATTCGTTCTTCCCTCAGCCGAAGCTGTTTTTCACGTCCCTTGTTGTCTGGACGCTCATCTGCATAGCGCTCTGGTACGGCGCCGTCGCCAGTCTCGGCGATCATCTCGGCTTCGTCATGCCGGCGGAAGGGCAGGAACCTTATGATCTGAGCTTCTTCCTTGTTCCAGGAAATGTCTGGTTCTACGGCTATTTTCTTCTCTGCGTGGTGGTGATCGGGGTCATCTGGCACATTCTCGCGAGAAACCATCCCTGGAAGATCTGGTCCATCTGGGGTACGTCGTTCATCATTCTCGTCACCTATTTCGGCGTGCAGATCTCGGTCGTGATCAACAATTGGCGCCGTCCGTTCGGTGACACGCTGCAGAACGCCCTGTCGAAGCAGGGGAACATCACAGTCTGGGACTTTTATCATCTGATGATAGTCTTCGCGCAGATCGCTTTCCTCAGTATCTTCGTTTCCATCCTCACGGACTTCTTCACCAGCCACTATATTTTCCGCTGGCGCGCGGCGATGAACGATTTCTACATGTCGAAATGGGAAAAGCTGCGCCATATCGAAGGCGCCTCGCAGCGCGTGCAGGAAGACACGATGCGCTTTTCCAGCGTGCTCGAAGGCCTGGGCATCAGCCTGATCAATTCGGTCATGACGCTGATCGTATTCCTGCCGATCCTGCTGGCGCTGTCGAACTATGTCAGCGAATTGCCTGTCATCGGCCATATTGCCAACTCGCTGTTTTGGCTTGCACTCTTCTGGTCGATTTTTGGTACCGTTCTGCTGGCCTTGGCCGGCATCAAGCTGCCCGGCCTCAATTTCCGCAACCAGCGCGTCGAGGCGGCCTACCGCAAGGAACTCGTCTATGGCGAAGACGATGCCAGCCGCGCGCAGCCCCCGACAGTTGCCGAGCTCTTTGGAAATGTGCGGCGGAACTACTTCCGCATCTATTTCCACTACCTGTATTTCAACGTCGCCCGCTATTTCTATCTCCAGGCCGACGCACTGTTCATTACCTTCATGCTCGTACCGACCATCGTTGCCGGCACCATCACCTTCGGTATCTTCCAGCAGATATCGACAGCGTTTGGCCAGGTCAGCAACTCGTTCCAATATCTGGTCAATTCCTGGACGACGATCATCGAGCTCCTGTCGATCCACAAGCGCCTGAAAGCGTTCGAAGCGGCGATCGACGACGAGCCGCTGCCGAAAATCGATCGGCACTATCTCGAACGGGATCCCAACATTGTGCATGTGGATGGCTGAACCAAAAAAGGCTCCGGAAACGGAGCCTTTTTCAATTCAAGACTGGTGATGTCAGCCGAGAGACGTTCAGCCCTGCTGCGGCTTGCTGCGGGCTGCGATCAGTGGGATCGCCTGCGAATAGCTGACGCAGGCAACGCCATCCTTGTGGCAGACGTCGCTGACGAAACGGTCGAGCGCGCGCCAGTAGGCGCCGTCGTTCATTTCGACGAAGTGGAAGCCAAGCTGCAGCGGAATGCGATCGCCATTATACTCTTTGTTGAAGGCGTCTTCGAAGGCGCTGAAGGTGCGATCCTCGAAGGATTTGCTGTCGGCCTTGTCCTCGACGCCCTTGGAATGGTGGACGTAGAAATTATAGTCCATGCCGATAACCAGATGATGGTCGGGACCCTCGGGGATCAGCGGCAGGCCGAAACGATAGATGCCATTGACGACCTGCGGCAATAGCGGCCCCTTCGTCACCAGGCTGGCGTCATATTCGAAGCCCATCGCCTTTTCGGCCGCTACCAGGCCGTCGCTGGTCGACAGGTAGGGTGCACGGAACCCCTTGACGTCGTGGGTGGCGAAATCCTCCCAGCCCTGCGGCTCCTTGTCCGCTTCGCCGACATTCTTCCAGGCGTCGCGCAGCGCCACGCGGGCGCTCATGAACTCTCGGCTCCAGTCGGCTTCCGTCCATTTCTTGCCGTCGAAATGACCGCAGGCATGGCTGGAAATGTCGTGGCCTTCCTGATGGGCGCCCCAGATATTGGCGATGCGCGCACGCACATCGTCGTCGCTCTTGGCGAAGCCGACATTGGACTTGCCGGCCTTCTGGCCCGGCGCCTGATAGGCCTTGGCCTGGTCGTGGTTCATCAGGAAGGTGCAGGAGAGAAAATAGGTGAAGTGCGCGCCGTTGCGCGAGGCAATCTCGCGGCTCTTCGTCCAGAGCGCATTGTCGTGTGCGCCGTCGAACGAGATCATCACCAGCTGTTTCGGCTTCTCATCCGCCTGGGCGATTGCGGGAAGGGCGATCGAAACAGCGAGAGAGGCAAGGGAGATAAAACGAAACATGGTCACCGCGGCGCTGGGAATGGGCATGATGTCCGCCGAAAACCGCGCACCCCGCGCTTTTCGGAATCATGCTGTGAGGGTAATGCTTCCCTCTCGCGGAAATGCGGCAAAGCTGCGGTCGCGCTGGCAATTTTCCGCTGCAGCCGATACTGATTGCTCCTAAGACAAGAACGGGATTTCACTCATGTCATTGCTGATATTAGGCATCATTCTTTTTCTAGGCCTTCATTTGATCCGTGTCGTCGCGCCGGGCCTGCGCCGGTCGATGATCGCAAGCCTCGGCGAAAGCGGCTGGAAGATCGGCTACTCGATCGTGAGCGTCTTGACGTTGATCCTGCTGATCTATGGTTTCGGACAGGCGCGCGACCAGACGCCGGTGTGGAACCCGCCGTTCTGGATGGCGCATATCACCATTCTCCTGATGCTGTTCGCCCTGATCTGTCTGGTGGCCTCGCTGCTGCCGGCGGGGCACATCGCGGTCAGGACCAAGCATCCGATGGTGCTGTCGGTAAAGATCTGGGCCTTCGCGCACCTGCTGATCAACGGCGATGCCGCCGCCATGCTGCTGTTTATCGCCTTCCTTGCCTGGGGCGTGATCCTGCGCATTTCGCTGAAGCGGCGCGAGCGTGCCGGCGAAATCGTGCTGCGTCCTTTCGTGTCGGCCAAATACGATCTCTATGCCATCGTGATCGGCGTGATCGTCTGGGGATTGATCATCTGGAAGCTTCATGCGTGGATTATCGGGGTTCCCGTGCTGGTTATGTGACGAATTCTGCGTCTCCCCCTTACATAAGCCGCAAAATGGAGTAGAAGGCCCCACTACCCCACATGCTTTTATGGAATAGTTTGGCCTGGGCCGGAGACGAGAATGGCATTCAACGACGATAGCTTCATCCGCGAGGTGAACGAGGAACTGCGTTCGGACCAATTGCGGTTCGTATGGCGCCGTTTTGGCCGGTTGATCATCGCGGCTGCCGTGCTCATCGTTCTCGGCACGGCTGCCTATAGCGGCTATCGCTATTGGGCGGGCAACCAGGCTGGCGCGAGCGGCGATCAGTTCATCGCCGCCCTGACGCTCGCCGACCAGAACAAGACCGACCAGGCGCTGGCGGCGCTTGCGACCATCGAGAAGGATGGGCATGGCTCCTATCCGCTGCTGGCACGCATGCGCGCGGCAACCCTGCAGGCGCAGAAGGGCGACACGGCCGGCGCAATTGCGGCGCTTTCGGCTATCGGCAAGGAAAGCGGCGTTCCCGCCGCCATCCAGGATGCTGCCCGCCTTCGCGCCGCCTATATGCTGGTGGAGACCGGCACCTACGATCAGGTCGCGGCCGAAGTTCAGGAACTAGCGGTTCCCGCGAACGCATTCCGCCATTCGGCGCGTGATGCCCTGGGTCTTGCCGCCTACAAGGGCGGTGATTTCGCCAAGGCGCGGCAGTGGTTCCAGGCGATCGTCGACGATCCCGAGAGCCCACGCAACGTCAGCAATCGCGCGCAGATGCTTCTCGACCTCATCACCGCCTCCGGTAAAGCGCCGGTCGCAAACGGCTGAAGGTACACCATTAAATGAGTTTCACGGTTGCCATCGTTGGTCGCCCGAATGTTGGCAAGTCCACGCTCTTCAACCGTCTGGTTGGGAAGAAGCTGGCGCTCGTCGACGATACCCCGGGTGTCACGCGCGACCGCCGTCCCGGTGACGCGAAGCTGATCGACCTCAGGTTCCGCATTGTCGATACCGCCGGTCTCGAAGAGGCCCAGGACGAGTCGCTTCAGGGGCGAATGCGCGCCCAGACGGAAGCGGCCATCGATGAAGCCGACCTGACGCTGTTTGTCGTCGACGCCAAGACCGGCCTTACCCACGTCGACAAGACGCTTGCCGAAATGCTGCGCAAGCATGGGCGCCCGGTGGTGCTCGTCGCCAACAAGTCGGAAGCGCGCGGTTCGGACAGCGGTTTTTACGACGCCTATACGCTTGGTCTCGGCGAACCTTGCCCGATCTCGGCCGAACACGGTCAGGGAATGATGGATTTGCGCGACGCGATCGTCGAAGCGATCGGCCCTGAACGCGCCTTTCCGGAGGACGACGAGGACGAGGCGGAGACGGATGTCTCCATTCCGCGCGCGGAAGTCGACGAAAACGGCGAGGAAATCGACGAAGAGCCTGCCTATGACGAAACCAAGCCGTTGCGCGTGGCGATCGTCGGCCGTCCGAACGCCGGTAAATCGACGCTGATCAATCGCTTTCTCGGCGAAGACCGGCTGCTGACCGGGCCTGAGGCCGGCATCACGCGCGATTCGATTTCGGTGGACTGGAGCTGGCGCGGCCGCACCATCAAGATGTTCGACACGGCCGGCATGCGCCGCAAGGCAAAGGTGACCGAGAAGCTGGAGAAGCTTTCTGTCGCCGACGGCCTGCGCGCCATCCGTTTCGCCGAGACCGTTGTCATCGTCTTCGACGCCACCATTCCCTTTGAAAAGCAGGATCTGCAGATCGTCGATCTGGTCATCCGCGAAGGCCGTGCCGCCGTGCTTGCCTTCAACAAGTGGGATATGATCGAGGATCGCCAGGCCGTCCTTGCCGACCTGCGCGAGAAGACCGACCGGCTGCTGCCGCAGGCGCGTGGCATTCGCGCTGTGCCGATCTCCGGCCAGACGGGCGAGGGGCTGGATCGCCTGATGCAGGCGATCGTCGATACCGACAAGGTCTGGAACAAGAGAATTTCGACCGCGAAGCTCAATCGCTGGCTGGAAATGCAGCAGGTTCAGCACCCACCACCGGCAGTGTCCGGCCGCCGCATCAAGCTGAAGTACATGACGCAGGTCAAGGCGCGCCCACCGGCCTTCATGATCAACAGCACCCGCTCGGATGCGCTGCCGGAATCCTATGTGCGGTACCTGATAAATGGCCTGCGAAACGATTTCGCCATGCCTGGCGTGCCGATCCGCATCCATTTCCGCAGCTCGGAAAATCCGTACGAGAACAAGAAGAAGCGCTGAACGGGCCGAAGATCAGGCCGCGTTCTTGTTCAGCGCTTCACGCAAAGCGACGATCTCAGCCTTCAATTTGGTCAGGTTTTCCGGCGTATTGCCGGAAGCGTCGAGAATGCAGGCGGGAATGTCGACAGCCTTCTTTCGAAGCGCCTTGCCTTCGCCCGTCAAGCTGATCAGCACCTGGCGTTCGTCTTCCTTGCTGCGCGTGCGCTGAATGAAGCCGGCCGTCTCAAGACGTTTCAGCAGCGGCGTCAGCGTGCTCGATTCCAGGAACAGCTTTTCGCCGATGCCCCCGACGGTCTGGCCGTCCTCTTCCCACAGCGTCACCATCACCAGATATTGCGGGTAGGTGAGGTTCATCTCATCGAGCATGGGCTTGTAAAGCCGGTTCATCGCATGGTTCGCCGAGTATAGGGCGAAGCAAATGAACGTATCCAATTTCAATGTGTCGTCTGACATCGCAGTGTGCTCCCTAAGCGTATCAATTTATATCGCGTGATAAATAATCGTATACGGTAAAAATGCATGGCAGCTATGCAAAACGTTTGATTGTTCGATAAACAATCGTGCGCGATACAAAAGACGTCTTCACGACGGACCCACCTCGAAAAGGAATTCGCTCATGTCCACGATCAAGACCATCGTTTCCGCCGCTGCCATCGTTGCCGCTACCACCGTTGCTGCCGCTGCCGACCCCGTTCTGGAGCCGACCACTCAGAAATTCATCGACTCGCTTGCTGGTTCCAAGCCGATCTACACGTTGTCGCCCGCCGACGCCCGTAACGTGCTCGCCGGCGCCCAGCAGGCCTTCAAGGTGAAAACCTTGCCGGCATCTGTCGAAAACAAGACGATACCTGTGGGACCGACCGGCAGTGTCAAGCTGCGCATCGTCAGGCCCGAGCATGCCAAAGGCGCTTTGCCGGTCATCCTTTATTTCCATGGCGGCGGCTGGGTCCTCGGCGACGCCGACACGCATGACCGCCTTGTCCGCGAAATCGCCAACGGCGCGGATGCCGCCGTCGTCTTCGTCGATTATGATCGTTCGCCGGAAGCGCAATATCCGACTGCCATCGAGCAGGCTTACGCCGCTACCAAGTATGTGGCGGAGCATGCCAAGGAATTCAATGTCGACGCCAGCCGTTTGGCCGTCGTGGGTGATAGCGTCGGCGGCAATATGACCGCGGCCGTGACGCTGCTTGCCAAGGAGCGGGGTGGCCCGGCCATCACCCAGCAAGTGCTGTTCTACCCCGTCACCGACGCCAATTTCGACGATGGTTCCTATAATCAATATGCCAATGGCCCCTGGCTGACCAAGGAAGCCATGAAATGGTTCTGGAACGCCTACCTGCCGGATGAGGCCAAGCGCAAGGAGCCGACCGCAACGCCGCTCAATGCCTCGCTTGATCAGCTCAAGGGTCTGCCGCCGGCACTCGTCATCGTCGATGAGAACGACGTGCTGCGCGACGAAGGCGAAGCCTATGCGCGCAAGCTCAGCCAGGCCGGCGTCCGCGTTACCTCCTTGCGCTACAACGGCACGATCCACGATTTCGTGCTGCTGAATGCAATCGCCGAAACTCCGGCCGTCCGCAGCGCGATCGCCGTTGCCAATGCCACGCTGAAGCAGGCGTTCGCGAAGTAATCAGGTATCGACTATCGAGGCTCGCGCGGTTCTCCCCGCGGGCTTTGGCGTTCACGGCCTGAAATGGAAATAGGAGAGGCGCTCCTGCTCCAACACTCAGGGTACCGAAGGTTGGACAACACGCCTGCGGAGGCTCACATGATCTGTGCCATGCGGCCGTGGCGATTGGCGAGGCGGATGTTGCTGATGAATTGGTTCGTCGCCGCTTCCCAGGAATAGTTGAGCGCCAGATTGCGGGCGGCTTCCCGCGAGCAGGACAAGGCAGCAAGGCATGCTGCAGCGAGATCGTCGCTGAGCGCCCCCGCCATCTCATTGCCGCCGAGCGTGTCGGCAGGGCCGGTAACGGGATAGGCAGCGACCGGCACACCGCTCGCCAGGGCTTCGAGAATGGTGTTGCCGAATGTATCGGTCTTCGAGGGGAACACGAAGACATCGGCCTGTGCATAGGCGCTCGCCAGGTCCTCGCCGAATTTGGCGCCGGTAAACAGCACATCAGGATAAAGCTTCTGCAGCTCGGCGCGAGCGGGGCCGTCACCGACGACCACCTTCGATCCCGGCAGATCGAGATCGAGGAAAGCGGGCAGGTTCTTCTCCAGCGCAACGCGGCCGACCGTCATGAAGATCGGGCGCGGTAGGCCGAAGGGGTTGTTTTCGAGCGGCTGCGGATGGAACAGCGTCGAGTC
>JAGWJK010000153.1 GCA_028865845.1 Rhizobiaceae bacterium | reverse complement strand
GGCGTTGTATTTCATTGAATGACAATTCATCATGTCATGATCGGCAATTATACTTTTCAACGTGACATTTGTATTACGAATTCGGATTGAGGTTCGCGAATGTCGCTGATGTCAGTTCCATGGCAATCCGGTGACGGCCGAAAGCCCGATACCGGGACGCTGGAATGCCCGGCGAACCGGCTGACAACGCGTACCGCCGTGACCTCCCGCGGCGACAAACGGCGGCCGCGAGCGGTCAAAAACGTGCGACCAGATAACGCAGGCGAGGTTTCAGGGTCTTTTTCGGAGAGCACCTTGGCCCGTTGATGTGGAAGAAACACCTAAAACAGCGGCGACCCATTCATGCTGTCATATTTTTGAGAACGGCATGGCTGCAAACTGCGGTTCGACGCCTCGACGCTCGGTTGACAAATAACCGCGAAGTTTGAAGAGTGCGGCCAATCGAAACGGACAGCGTCGGGGGGACTTATGTCTAAGCGCGCGTTTATCGGACTTTCGGCTTTTTTTCTCGCCACCTTCGCCACATTGATGCCGGCCGCTGCCGCCGATGCGAAGCGCCAGGTGGTCACGACGCAGGACGGCGATTATTTCGGCTTCGACCTGCGCACCGAGCAGAACGTCACGCTCGACCAGTGCGCGACATCCTGCGTCGGCGACAAATCCTGCAAGGCCTTCACCTATAACCCCAAGGTGAGATGGTGCTTCCTGAAGTCCGACTTCAATCAGCTGAACAGCTTCCCCGGCGCCGTCGCCGGCAAGATCGTTCAGGCCGCCGCCAGCGAGCCGGATATCGGCGCAGCACCCGCCCTTCCCTTCCTCTCCGACGAATTCGTGGCCGCCGCCCGCACCGCCAAGGGCAAGCTTACCCTCGGCGACGACCTCAAGGGACAGGGCGTCGACAGCCTGATCGCCCTTGGCCGCATCGAACTGACCTCGGGCAACGTCAACAATGCGCTCAACGCTTTCCAGGGCGCGCTATCGCTCAAGCCCGACAATGGCGACCTGTGGGTCGAGATGGCGCGCGCCGCGAATACCGTGCAGAAAGATACTGGTGTAGCGACCCAGGCGGCCTATGCCGCGCTCAACGGCTATCAGCTTTCGCACACGACGCGCAGCCGCGCCGACGCGCTGTCGGTACTCGCCACCGCGCTGCAGAACTCACAAAGTTATCGTCCGGCGCTCAGCGCCTACAAGGCAAGCCTTGCGCTTGTCGCCTCGCCGACGATTCAGGCCGCCTATGAGGACCTGCGCGCTCGCGAAGGTTTCCGCGTCACCGGCAATACGCTCGACAACGACAACGCCGCGCCCCGCGCCTGCCTGCAATTCTCCGAAAAGCTGGTGAAGACCGGCGTCGACTATACGCCTTTTGTCACCGTCAACGGCGCCGCGCCGAAGGGCATCGACGCCAGGGACAACCAGATCTGCGTGGAAGGTCTCGACTTCGGACAACACTACAAGATCTCGCTGCGCCCCGGCTTGCCTTCGTCCGTCGATGAGGACCTGCCCTCGAAGGTCGACATCGATATCTATGTGAAGGACCGTACCCCTTCGATCCGCTTTACCGGCGACAATTTCGTTCTGCCGTCGACGGCGCGCCGCGGCATTCCGATCGTTTCGGTCAACACCAATACCGCCAGCCTGAAGCTCTACCGCATCGGCGACCGCAACATCGCACAGCTGCTGACCAATTCGCAGTTCCTGACGCAGATGGATAAATACAGCGCCGAAAACATCGAGAATCAGAACGGCGAACTGGTCTGGCAGGGTTCGATCGACATCCAGCAGGACCTGAATAAAGAGGTCGTCACCAGCTTCCCGGTCGACGAGGCGCTGCCGCAGCGCAAGCCCGGCGTCTATGTGATGACCGCCGTCGCGCCGAACACCGGCGCGCAGGAGTGGGACCCGCAGGCGACGCAGTGGTTCGTGGTCTCCGATATCGGCATCACCACCTACGCCGGCACCGACGGCCTGAACGTCTTCACGCGCTCTCTCGCCAGCGCCAAGCCGATGGCCGGCATCGCGTTGCAGCTGCTTTCCAAGAACAACGAAGTTCTCGGCACGGCAAAGACCGACGACCAGGGCCGCGCCACATTCAGCGCCGGCCTGATGCGCGGCACGGCCGGCATGACGCCGGCTGTCATCACCGCCCAGAGCAGCGATCAGGATTATGTCTTCCTCGATATGACCCGCGCCGGTTTCGATCTCTCCGACCGCGGCGTCACCGGTCGCACGGCGCCGGGGGCGATCGACCTTCTGACCTGGACCGAACGCGGTATCTACCGCGCCGGCGAAACCGTGCATGCCTCGGCGCTCGCCCGCGATGTCGATTCGAACGCCATCGACAGCCTGCCGCTGACCTTCGTCTTCCTGCGCCCTGACGGCGTCGAGGACCGCCGCATCGTCACCGACGGCGGCAAGCTCGGCGGCTACAATGTCGACCTGCCGCTGCAGCAGACTTCGATGCGCGGCAGCTGGACGATGAACATCTATACCGACCCCAAGGGCACGGCCATCGGCACGCAGACCTTCCTCGTCGACGATTTCGTGCCGGACCGCATCGAATTCGACATGAAGAGCGACGCTAAGGCGATCGAGGTCGGCCAGCCGACCCCGGTCAACATCGACGGACGCTATCTCTATGGCGCACCGGCCGCCGGTCTCAGCCTCGAAGGCGAAGTGACCGTGAAGCCGACGCGCGAAAGCCCTGATTACAAGGGCTACCAGTTCGGCCTTGCGGACGAAGCCGCCGGCCAGGACGACAGCGACAGTGATGGCGACAATGCCAGCGACAACAAGGCGGAAAGCTCGCAAGTGCCGCTCGAGGATCTGCCGACGCTTGATGACGACGGCAAGGCGACCTTCGACGTTAACGTCGCCGACACGCCCTCGACCACGCAGCTCCTCAACGCTAATATCACCGTGCGCATGGCGGAAGCCGGCGGCCGCGCCGTCGAGCGTTCGCTGACGCTGCCGGTCAAGGCCGATGGCCCGCGCATCGGCATCAAGCCGGAATTCGACGGCGATCTCGGCGAAAACTCGGTCGGCAATTTCCATGTGATCGCCATCGACCAGAACGGCCAGAAGCAGGCGATGCAAGGCCTGAGCTGGAAGCTGCTCAGCGTCGAGCGCGATTACCAATGGTATCGCGACGGCAACAGCTGGAAATACGAGCCGATCGTTTCCACCAAGCAAGTCGCGGTCGGAACGATCAATGCGACCACGGACGGCGCGGAAATCTCGGTGCCGGTCACCTGGGGCCGCTACCGTCTCGAAGTGGAAACCGCCGATGCGAACGGCCCGCAATCCAGCGTCGAGTTCGACGCCGGCTGGTACGTCGCATCGACCTCGACGGAAACGCCGGACGCGCTGGAAATCGCCCTCGACAAGGACAGCTACCATGTCGGCGATACCGCCAAACTCAAAGTAACCTCGCGCTATGCCGGCCAGTTGATGGTCACGGCCGGCTCCGAAACCCTGGTCTCCGTCATCAATGCCGATATCGGCGCCACCGGCGGTGAAGTCGACGTCCCCGTAACCGCCGGCTGGGGCGCGGGCACCTATCTTACCGCCACCCTCTTCCGTCCGGGCGACGCGCAGGAAAGCCGGATGCCGATGCGCGCCATCGGCATCAAATGGGCAGCCGTCGATCCCGGCGAACGCAAGCTGCAGATCAAGCTGGATGCGCCGCAGAAGACCCTGCCGCGCCAGCCGCTCAACGTCGCCATCCAGGTCAACGGCGCCGGCGCCAATGAAGACGCCTACGTGACGCTTGCCGCCGTCGATGTCGGCATTCTCAACCTGACTCGCTACCAGCCGCCGGCGCCGGATGACTGGTATTACGGCCAGCGCCAACTCGGACTGGAAATACGCGATCTCTACGGCCGGCTGATCGACGGTTCGCTCGGGGTCACCGGACGGTTGCGCACGGGCGGCGACGGCGGACAGGCGGCGCTGCAGGCGAGCCCGCCTACGGAAAAACTGGTCGCCTTCTTCTCCGGCCCGGTCAAACTGGATGCCAGCGGCAAGGCCAATGTCAGCTTCGACATTCCGCAGTTCAACGGCACTGCCCGCCTGATGGCGGTGGCCTGGTCGAAAACCGGTGTCGGCCACGCGACGCAGGACGTCATCATCCGCGATCCCGTGGTCGTGACCGCAAGCTTGCCGAAATTCCTCGCTCCGGGGGACAAGGCCAATCTTCGGCTCGACATCGCCAATACCGATGGACCGGCCGGCGACTACAAGCTGGCCGTAATCGGCAACGCCGCCGTCGGCGTCGATCAGGGCGCTGCGCAGCAGACCATCAGCCTGCAGCCCGGCGGCAAGTACAATGTGACCCTGCCGCTCACGGGCAAGGTGCCGGGCGACGGTACGGTTGCGATCAATATCTCGAATGCCTCGGGTCTCTCGCTCGACCAGTCGGTGGATCTGCCGGTTCGTCCGGCGCAATTGCCGGTGACGGAGCGCAGGCTGATCGCGCTTGCCCCCGGCAAGAGCCTCACCATCAATGGCGACCTCCTTGCCGACAGCGTGCTGCCGGGCGCATCGGTTGCCGTCAACGTCAGCCGCGCCGACGCCTTCGACGTGCCCTCGCTGCTGATGAGCCTCTATCGCTACCCGTACGGCTGCGCCGAACAAACGGCCAGCAGCGCGATGCCACTGCTCTATTTCAGCGAAATGGCGCAGAAGAACGGCCTTGCGGACGATACGGAAATCCACCAGCGCATTCAGGACGCGATCTATCGGGAAATGTCCTACCAGTCTTCGACCGGCAGCTTCGGCCTCTGGGGACCGGGATCCGGCGACCTCTGGCTCGACGCCTATGTGACGGACTTCCTGACCCGCGCCCGCGAACAGAAGTACATCGTGCCTGATCAAGCAATGGTGCAGGCGCTGGAAAACCTGCAGAACTCGGTCGGCTACAACACCAACGTCAAGGACAACGGCAACGAGATCGCCTATGCGCTCTACGTGCTCGCCCGCAACAAGAAGGCTTCGATCAGCGATCTGCGCTATTATGCGGACACCATGCTGGACGACTTCCCGACGCCGCTGGCCAAGGCGCACCTGGCCGCGGCTCTCGCGCTTTACGGCGATGCGCAGCGGTCGCGCAACATCTTCGTCGATGCGCTGCAGATGTCGCAGCAGGCGCTGGTAACGAAGGTCAGCTTCGCGCGGTCCGACTATGGCTCGTCGCTGCGCGACGGTGCTGCCGTGCTGGCGCTCGCCGCCGAAAGCCGCCCGGTGCCGCCGATCATTCCGGAACTTGCGACCGTCGTCGCCAAGGAATGGAAGAACAAGACCTATACCAGCACCCAGGAACAGACCTGGATGCTGCTTGCCGCCCGCGCCTTGCAGAATGGCGATGACGGTCTGACGCTCGACGTCAACGGTGCGGCCCATACCGGCACCTATATGGCGCAGATGAGCGGCGATGCCATCATGGGCCATCCGCTGACCATCACCAACACTACCCGCCAGCCGCTGTCGGCCGCTGTGACCACCGTCGCTGCCCCGACGACGCAACTGCCGGCCGGCGGTAACGGCTTCACCATCGAGCGCAAATACTACACGCTTGACGGCGAGGAGGCTAACGTCAGCCAGGCACAGCAGAACGAGCGTTACGTCGCCGTGCTGCATGTAACGGAAACCAACAGCTGGGCGTCGCGCATCCTCGTGACCGACTTGCTGCCCGCCGGTTTCGAGATCGACAATCCGAGCATCGTCAGCAGCGCGCAGCTGGCGAACTTCGACTGGCTGAGCGATGTCCAGCCAGCGCATGTCGAATTCCGCAACGATCGCTTCGTCGCCGCCTTCGACCAGTCCGACGGCAGCGGCGATCTCACCTTCGCCTACGTCGTTCGTGCCGTCACCCCCGGGACCTACGATCATCCGGCGGCAACCGTCGAGGATATGTATCGTCCGCAGTTCTCGGCGCGCACGGCCATGGGCCGCATGGAGGTGCTGGCGGCGCAGCAGTAAGAGCAGGCCATGAAGGCACGATGGAAAATCGCGATCGGTGCCGGCGTCACCGTCTTCACGTTGGCGGCGCTGGCCTTTGGCCTCGACGCTGCCGATCGCGCTTTCCCGCCGCCGCTGGAAAAGGCCGGCATCGTCTCCGCGGAAGTGCTCGATGCCGACGGCCAGCTGCTTCGCGCCTTCGCAACGCCTGAGGGCCGCTGGCGGCTGAAGACCGATGTCGCCGACGTCGATCCGCAATTCATTCGCATGCTGGTCGCCTATGAGGATCAGCGCTTTTTCGACCATCACGGCGTCGACCCGGTGGCGCTCGGCCGCGCCTTTGTCCAGCTGGTCACCAGCCGCCACATCGTGTCGGGCGGCTCGACGCTGTCCATGCAGGTGGCAAGGCTGATCGAACCGCGCGATGGGCGGTCGATCACCGCGAAGCTGCTGCAGATCGTGCGTGCCATCCAGATCGAGCGGCGGCTCAGCAAGGAACAGATCCTCGACCTCTATCTGACGCATGCGCCCTACGGCGGCAATCTGGAGGGTGTGCGGGCGGCAAGCCTTGCCTATTTCGGCAAGGAGCCGCGGCATCTGACGGTGGCGCAGGCAGCCCTTCTCGTCGCCCTGCCTCAGCTGCCGGAAAAGCGACGCCCGGATCGCAACCTGAAGATCGCCGAGGCGGCGCGGCAGCGCGTGCTCAACCGACCAGCGGTGGAAGCGGCCGTTGGCGATGGTGAAGCCGAACGCGCAGCGCTGGTTCCCGTGCCGGAGCGGCGGCGGCAGCTGCCGGCCTTTGCAGCGCATCTCGCCGAAGCGGCCCTGCGCAAGGAGCCCAACGTCATCCAGCATCACACGACGCTGCGGCGAGATGTCCAGGAAGGGCTGGAGGCCGTAGCCGACGAGGCGTCGAAGCGGCTCGGCCCGAAAGTGTCGGTGGCCATGGTCATGGCCGATGCGCGCACCGGCGAGATCGTCGGCGAGGTCGGCTCGGCCAATTATTTTGATTCCAGCCGTTCGGGGTGGATCGACATGACGCGCATCCTGCGCTCGCCCGGCTCGACGCTGAAACCCTTCATCTACGGCCTTGCCTTCGAGCAGGGTTTCGTCGCGCAGGAAACGATCATCGAAGATCGTCCCGCCGACTTCTACGGCTATCGCCCGCGCAATTTCGACATGACTTACCAGGGAGACGTCAGCGTCCGTGAGGCGCTGCAACTGTCGCTCAACGTTCCCGCCGTCCGCCTGCTCGACGCCGTCGGCCCGACGCGCCTTCTGGTGCGCTTCCGCCGCGCCGAGGTGAAGCCGGTGCTGCCGCCAAACGAGGCACCGGGTCTCGCGATCGGTCTCGGCGGCGTTGGCATCACGCTCAAGGATCTGGTGCAGCTCTATACCGGCCTTGCCAATCGCGGCAAGCCGATGCGCATCGGCGACGGCATCCAGGACCAGCCGGGACCGATCGAGGGAGAGCCGCTGCTGGAGCCGGTGGCGACCTGGAACGTCACTGACATCCTTTCCGATATCATCGCACCGGCCGGTAGCAAGCAGCTCGGTATCGCCTACAAGACCGGAACCAGCTACGGCAATCGTGACGCCTGGTCGGTCGGCTATGATGGCGCGCATGTGCTGGGCGTCTGGGTCGGCCGTCCGGACAATGGCGCGGTGCCGGGGCTGGCGGGCTATGTCTCGGCCGCTCCGATCCTGTTCGAGGGTTTCGCCAAATCCGGCGTCGCGATAACGCCGTTCCCCTCGCCGCCGATGGGTGCCGTGCGGATTGCGGCAACCGAACTGCCGATCAGCCAGCGGCGTTTTTCCGTGACTGCCGCCGGTCTGCTCTCCGCCTCGACCCGCGAACCGGCCCCACAGATCGTTTATCCGCCGGAGGGCGCCCGCGTCGATCTCGGCGCCACCAGCGGCGCCAATCCGCTGATGCCTCTGTCGCTGAAACTGCAGGGAGGCCGAGCGCCGTTCCGGTGGCTCGCCAACGGCAAGCCGCTGCCGGACCTCTCCCGCCGCCGCACCAACCAATGGGTTCCTGATGGCGCCGGCTATTCGACACTGACCGTCATCGACGCCGCCGGCCGCG
>JAGWJK010001278.1 GCA_028865845.1 Rhizobiaceae bacterium | reverse complement strand
GTCTCGGCCAGTATGTGACCCCCGGAACGCAGCTGATGGCGCTCGTACCGAAGGACATCTGGGTGATCGCCAACTTCAAGGAAACCCAGCTTGACGGTATGAAGGTCGGCCAGCCTGCGACCATCTATGTCGATGCGCTCGGACATCGCGCATTCAACGGCCACATCCAACGCTTCTCGCCGGCCGCCGGCTCTGAATTTGCAGTGATCAAGCCGGACAACGCCACAGGCAATTTCACCAAGGTCGCACAGCGCATCGGCGTCAGGATCAGGATCGACCCGAACCAGGAGATGGCGGACGATCTGGCGCCCGGCATGTCGGTGGTGGTCGAAATCGACAAGGCCTCGCAGCCCCAGCCAAGCGCAAACGACAATTAGGCCGCGCGGAAGGAAGGCCGATCCCCCTATGAGGGTTTCGGCGATCGGCGGGTCCCAATCAAAACAAAAAGCCCGGATCGCGTGATCCGGGCTTTTTGTTGGTCCGACAGGGCTTGATCCCCGAAGCGTCTGGCACTCTGAGGACCAGCTCTGGAACGGGATGATTAAGCGTCGTCGTCTTCGGCGTTGCCGTCAGCTTCCGGATCGAAGAAGTCTTCCGGACGAAGCGCGTCTTCGTCAACACCGTAGATGGCGTCGGCGGAGGTAAGGGTTTCGCCCTTGGACTGACGCTCTGCTTCTTCAGCCGAACGGGCAACGTTGAGCTCGACCTTGATTTCGACTTCGGCGTGAAGCGCGATAACAACGTCGTGCAGACCGATAGCCTTGATCGGCGTGTTCAGGTGAACCTGGTTGCGGCCGATGTTGAAGCCTTCCGCAGCGAGGATTTCAACGACGTCGCGAGCAGCGACCGAGCCGTAGAGCTGGCCGGTTTCGCCGGCGGAGCGAACGACGATGAAGGACTTGCCGCCAAGAACGTCGGCAACCTTCTGGGCTTCGCTGCGGCGCTCCAGATTGCGGGCTTCGAGCGTTGCGCGCTCGGCTTCGAAACGGGTCTTGTTGGCAGCATTGGCGCGGAGGGCCTTGCCGAGCGGCAGCAGGTAGTTACGAGCAAAACCGTCGCGAACCTTGACGACTTCGCCCATCTGGCCGAGCTTGGAGATGCGTTCGAGGAGAATGACTTCCATTTTGTTTTTCCTTTCTGATTTCAGATTTTCGTGTCTGTTTGTTTGGAGGTATCGGCATTCTTGTTCGGGGTCAGGGCGATCGCCTTGCGCGTGTCGGACAGACCGAGAACGAGGATGATGAAGGCGGCCGGCACGAAGAACAGCGTTACGAGGTAGCAGATGATAAGCGCCGGCAAGCGCCATTCCTTGCCGCGGGTGCGGTAATGCAGGGCTGCGAAGCCCGAAACGATGAAGCCGGCGCCGAAGGCACCGAGAGCGGCAGCACCGATCAGCGCCAGAACGCCGCCGAAAAACACCGCGACGATCGCAGCGAGAAAGACGAAGATCGCGTTCCGGTTCATGCGCAGTGCCGACGGAACGTCTTCCCGCGGGCGCAGGTTGCGGCTTGATGCGGAAACGATGCGCATGGCCACATAGTAGGCGGCAAGGAGCATCAGCACCCAGATGACGCCCCAGACGAGGGGAACGGCATAGAGCATCAGCGACTTGGTCTTCTCGATCGCCGCCGGATCGAGATCGAT
>JAGWJK010001277.1 GCA_028865845.1 Rhizobiaceae bacterium | reverse complement strand
CGAACTCGGATACAACGAAGGCCATTCCTTCAACGGCCTCTTGCAGGTCACCACCGACGGCGGCCCATCGATGGGCGAGAGCCAGAAGGTTCGTGGCCTATGGTACGCCGTGGCGATCTGGGTCAAGGACGGCCCCGGTATGGGCAAGCTCATCGCCGACTGGATGACCGATGGCCGCACCGAGATCGATCATCACCAGATCGATTATTCCCGTTTCTATCCGCACCAGACGGAAGAGCAGTTCATCTGGGATCGCTGCACCGAAACGGCGATGAAGGTCTATAACCCCGCCGTCCATCCGCGCGAACCCTTTTCCAAGGGCCGTAACATCCGCCGCTCGCCGTTCTGGGAACGCGAAAAGGAACTAGGCGGCTATTTCATGGAGCTCGGCGGCTGGGAGCGCGCTCACGGCTACGCCGCCAACGAGCATTTGCTGGAAAAATATGGCGACCGTGTTCCGCTGCGCGAAAACGAATGGGACAACCGCCATTTCTGGCGCGTATCGAATGCCGAGCATCTCGCCATGAGCGAGGATTGCGGCATCGTCAATCTCTCGCATTTCTCCATGTACGATATCGAAGGGCCTGATCATGTCGAGCTGATGGAATGGCTTTGCGCCGCCAAGATCGGCGGCGATGCCAATATCGGCAAGGGCATCTACACTCACTTCCTCGACGACGAAGGCATGGTGCGCGCCGATTTCACCGTGATCCGCATGGCCGATCGCTGCCGGATGATCGATGGCGCCGATGCCGGCCCGCGCGACTTCCACTATATGCGCCGCGTCGCCGAGGATAAGGGCTTTGACGTCACCATTACCGACGTCACCGAAAAATACGTAACGATCGGCATCTGGGGACCGAATGCCCGCACCACCCTGCAGAAGGTCGTCGCCAACCCCGATGGACTTTCGGCAGAAAACTTCCCCTTTGCCGCGATCAAGTCGATCGAAATCGCCGGCAAGGCCGTCGCTGCCTTCCGCATCTCCTATGTCGGCGAGCAGGGCTGGGAATTGCACATGGCCTATGACGATGCGCTTGCCATCTGGGACGCGCTGCGCGCAACCGGCGTCATGGCCTTCGGCGTCGAGACTTATGCCAACAGCCGCCGCATGGAAAAGAGCCTGCGACTGCAGAATGCCGATCTGCTGACGGAATATAATCTGCTCGAAGCCGATCTTGCCCGCCCGAAGGTCAAGGAGGCCGATTTCCGCGGCAAGGCAAAGCATCTGGAGTACCGCGCCAGGGATCACCAGCCGGCCATGCTCTGCACGCTGGTGATGACCGAGAATGTGGATGCCAAGGGTGTTGCCCGCTATCCGGTCGGCACGCTGCCGGTGATGGATCTAGAGACCGGCGAAACGCTGGTCGACGAGCTCGGCCGCCGCTCCTTCACCACGTCGATCGCCTACGGCCCGACCCTCGCCAAGAACATCGCCCTCGCCTACCTGCCATGGTCCTACGCTGAGGTCGGCCGCAAGCTGAAAGTCGAATATTTCGGCGAAACCTACCCCGTCGAAGTCGCCGGCGTCGGATATAAGCCCCTCTACGACGCGGAGAATTTGAAGCCCCGGACGTAGGGCGGCTGCCGGACTGCGAACGAATAAACGCAAAAGCCCGCCGGTTCACGAAGAACTGGCGGGCTT
>JAGWJK010001276.1 GCA_028865845.1 Rhizobiaceae bacterium | reverse complement strand
CCTCGATATTGTTCGCGGCTTTCGGGCCTCGCGCCGGCATTGGTGCTCACGGCCGAGGACGACCCGCTCCGCGACGAGGGCATGGAATACGGAAGCCGCCTCAAGGGGGCAGGCGTCCGTGTTCGCCAGCAAGTCCTCCCCGCCGGGACAGGCTGGCCCACCATCTATGGCGGGCGTTCGAACGACAAGCCGATATGGCAGCAGGATGTGTGCTGTTGTTTCAAGAATTTTGTCGAAGAAGTGCGGACTTGATCGTCGAGGTAATTGAGTCCGGATGACGTCGAGGCGATGAAAATTTTCGGTCCCGTGCCCCAAGCCGGGACCAACAGGAGAGACTAACATGAAGTCCAACGGTAAGCGCTGGGCCCTATGGGGCGCCGGCATGGGTATTGCTGCGACTGTTGCTGGCGCAGCTTTCTATCTGGATCTGCCCCGCGGCGCTCAGGCGACCGAGACGGCAGCACCCGCAGCAAAACCGGCAATCCCGGTCACGGTCGCAACGGTTGCGGCGCACGACATCACGACGTGGCAGGAGTTTTCCGGCCGGCTCGAAGCCATCGATCGCGTGGAGGTCCGTCCCCGCGTGGCCGGCGCCATCCAATCGGTGCATTTCCGTGAAGGCGCCCTGGTGAAGCAGGGCGACCTGCTGGTAACGATCGATCCTGCACCCTACGAGGCTGCGGTCGCCCAGTCCCAGGCCGAAGTTTCCGCGGCAAAGGCAAAGCTTGATCTCGCCAAGGTCGAAGTCGATCGTGGCCAGAGGCTCTCGGACAACAAGACCATTTCGCAGAGCGACATGGACACCCGCACGAGCAACTACGCCGAGGCGGATGCCAATCTGAAGGCGGCGCAGGCCGCGCTGCAGACGGCACAGTTGAACCTCGACTATACCCAGGTTCATGCGCCCATCGCCGGCCGCGTCGGCAAGATAGAAGTGACGGTCGGCAATCTGGTTGCCGCCGGCTCTTCTTCCCCGGCGCTGACCACCCTGGTTTCGGTCAATCCGATCTATGCCAGCTTCAACGCCAGCGAACAGACGGTGACCCAGGCGCTGGCCCAGCTTCCGGCCGGTGACGGCGCGGTCCCGCCGGTCGAGCAGATCCCTGTCCAGATTGGCACCGCCAATGATGACGGCACGCCGATCAACGGTAAGCTGCAGCTGATCGACAATGAAGTCGATGCCGCAAGCGGCACCGTCACGGTTCGCGCCGTCTTCGACAATCCCGGCGGTCGTCTCATCCCCGGCCAGTTTGTGCGCGTGCGCATGGGCCAGCCGAAGTCCGAGAGCAAGCTCATGATCAGCGAGCGCGCCATCGGCACCGATCAGGACAAGAAGTTCGTCTTCGTGGTCGATGGCGACAACAAGGTCGTCTATCGCCAGGTCAGCCTCGGCGACACCGCGGACGGCGGCCTGAGGATCGTCGAGGCCGGCCTCAATGCCGGTGACCGGATCATCATCAACGGCCTGCAGCGGGTTCGTCCCGGCGCCGTTGTCGATCCGCAGCCGGAACAGAAGGTCGCTGACGCCAAATAATTGATTTCGCGGGGAGACAGGTTCTCCCCGCGACCGTCCCAATACCCTGATTTGTAATGCTCGCGGCCGCAGTTGCCGACGGGTACGGACGCGTTGTCCCATACTTCACCCCTGG
>JAGWJK010000152.1 GCA_028865845.1 Rhizobiaceae bacterium | reverse complement strand
GAGGGCTTAGGCTCCTCGACCGCACTCTTACGGCTTTCGGCGTCCCGCCGTTTTCGCTCTATGCGTCGGATCGCCTCGATGGTCTGCGGATCACCGGGAGCAACGGCATTGACACGCAACCATAATTGATCGGCCTCATCGAGATTGCCATTCGCCTCCGCTTCGAGCGCCTCCAGCTTCAGAGGCTCCAGGTCTTCCAGCAAGGCGAGCTTCGGAAGGAGGATAAGATTGCGTTTCGAGAGCGGTTCGACGAACGTCGCCGGCGTCTGGCGCGGTTTTCCGTATTTCCGGCAAATATCGGGCACGGCGAATTTCAGATAATTGTCGAGCCGCTCAACAGTCGCGCAATTGTGCTGGCCTTCCATCCGCAACCCTTCCAACAGGCCATAGGTGAAAGCGCCCTGCCGGAGCTCCGCGATTTCATAGGAAAATTCGGAAGGACTGCAGGAACAGACGGTGACAGCACCGCGCTGCCTGTCGAGGCCCAGCCCCTCGCCGCCGCGCGCGCCTTCGTTGCGGCAGGCATCGAGCAGCAGAACGACATTGTCCGCGCCGCTACGCTTCAACCGCTCGGTAACAAGGCGCACCGAAATAGCCGTCTCCTCGACATTGCCGGGATCGGCGTCGATCGGCAGCAGATAATCCTGATCCCGTTCCCGCCGCCCGTGACCGGCAAAGAAGAACCACAGATTGTCGCTCGGCCGAAGAAAAGGCTGCTCGAAGCGTACCCTCAGAAACCGCATGAGGTTGCCGAAGGTCGGACGGGACTGCAGCGGATTTCCAAAGTCCGAGGGTAGTGGCGGTGCATCCTCGGCGAGAAAATAGACCCGGCTGAACCGCGCCGTCGTCTGGAAAAAATCGCTCATCGCCTGAGCGTCCTGCTGGGCGAACTCAAGCGGTTTCAAATTGTCATAGCGATTTATCCCGATGCAGATCGCCCAGTTTTCGCTCATACCCGGATAGCCAGCACTCCCTCGACATAATCAGTGTAGTCAGCAGCGCCGGGGTCAATCACGTCACGGCAACCGATGATTGCGACGCTCTACCATCGATCTTCGGCGCTCGCCGCTTTCCTCGGTTCAATCGGCCATCCACATCACATGTTTCCGCTAGATGTGCCCCCACCGCCCATATTGCCGCCGCTATTGCCGCTGCCGTTCGACGTTCCACTTCCCATATTGCCACTACTGCCGCTGGAGGTGCCGCCGCCCATATTGCCGCTTGAACTGCTGCTGCTACTGCTGCTGTTGGAACTGCTACTATTGCTGCTGCTCGCGCTGCCGGTGCTCGACTGGCCACTCGTGGCTCCGCTGCCGTTACGGCTTCCTTGGCTCGAACGGCCTTCCTGTGGTCGGCGTTTGTTCGAATTGTCTTTTCCGGAAGCCGGCGCCCAAGGCCATTGGAATGGTCTTGGATATTCGCTCTGAGCAATCATCAAACCAACCGCTCGATTGTCGATGGGCCTTGGACTGATCATCGCGTCGAACAAAACCATGTCTTTGGTCCCCAGGAAGTTTTGGCCTGGGATAGCTGCGTTCAGCATGGATATGGATACCGCCGCAGCCGCTATCGTCACGCACAAGTCGCTCATCACGACCTCCCCTATTTGCGTGATAATATTATAATATATAAAACTTCTCCTTGCACCTCGAATCAATGCCAATCGCGCTGATGAGCGCGGTGAACATCCGTGACGCCGTTCCTGAAGAAGCGATCATAATATTCGATCTCGATGTGATGCGCTTGCAGCCAGACACCGGGAACATGGATCGCGTCGCAATGCGCCGGGAAGCGGCCATGCGTCTCGTAGATGTAGGTGCAGATGTCTCGCGTGCAGTCGATCACGTCGGAATTGTAGACCGCGGCTTCAGCCAGATAGCGTTTGCCATAGTCATCCTTGTAGATCTCCCCGAAAAGCGCCTGATCGTTGAAAAGGCCGCTCTTGCCGAACTTCTCCTCGACGACGGCGGAAACGGCATCGGCCATGCTGGCGTAATAGGGCGGCGACATGCCTTTGATCAGGTGCTCGCCCTTGTAGCGCAACCCGATCGGATTGCTGCGCAGGTTGGAATAGCGCGGCAGCGGTACTTGCCAACGCAGCAGGTCCATGAGGCGCCATTTTGGCGTGATGACATCGAAGCCGAGCATGGCGCCGTAGGTCTTCACGAATTTCGGGTCTCCGACGAGGACCGGCGGGCTGATCGAACCGTGGATCCAGGCGCCGAGTCCCATTCCCTCGGCGGTCAGGAAGATGTTCTGCAGTAGCAGGTCGGCCTCGATCTGCGTGCGCAGCGACCCGATCACGCCAAGCGGTATCTTGATGTCCTTGTTCAAAAAACCCTTGTCGACCCAACGCTTCACGCCGGCAAGCCGATAGAAGTTGCGATCGTCGACGATCGCTGGCCGTGCACCCTCAGGCTGGGTCAAAAGGTACATCATGCCGTTGATATATTGCCGGGAGAGGTCGACGACCGGGAGGAAGATCGTCGTGCCCGGCAGGTTCGACAGGAAGCGATTGGAATCGAGATAGGCGGGAAACGCCCGGTTGTCGTTGGGCACGTCGAGGCGGTGATCGAGAATGCGAACCTTTGCCTCGGCCGCCCGGGCGATCAGCCTTTCGGGCGTCAAAGCGGTTTCGCCATCCTCCGGCGGCGGTAATTTGCGGATGAAATAGGTGCCGCTGTCGTTGATCATGAAGAAATAGGTGCCCTGGGCATTGTCCGGGCTGCCGGCGGTACGTCCTGTCATGGTCAGGTTGGGCTTGGCCATGATCGGCTTGTGCGTTGCCGGGTCCTCGAAAGGCCGATCCGGCATGGTGAGACCCGTCGCGCCGGTCATGGCGATCAGCACCGCCTCCTCCAGCTCCGACAAGGGTTCGCGCTGCTGCTCCGACTGGTAGCTCATGGTGCCAGCCAAAACGGAGCTACCCTGGCTGACGCGGTGGGTGCGTCGGCGCCACATCGTTTCGATCAGCGGCCTGCGAAAAAGCGAGTCGAGGCCGGCATTGCCGGTCGAAGCCGTGCCAGAAGAAGCACTTTCAGAACCGGGTGTGTCCGTCATGATGCCTTCCTCCCCAGATCCTGCTTTTCCCCGCCCGGCAAGATCGGCCTCCAAGGCGCGAAAGCGCTGGCGGTTCGCGGCAGCATCGATGCGAGATCCGGGCAGTGACGCAGGATCAGGCTCGTCATGCCATTGTTGGCGATCCAGTCGATCCCGAAGGGCGAGTAGACTTCCGGCCGGAAATCCACCGTCAGGAAGCGGTCGCTCTGCAACCGGCGCGATGCCATGAGGATGAAAATGCGGAAGGCGGTATCGCTGAAACCGAAACCGGTGGGCGGCGGTTCGGCAAAAAGGCCGACGACGGTGTCGACGCGATCGATGTCGCCATAGATCTCCTTCATCAGCCTGATATCCTCGGGACTGGTCGTAAGTTCTTCCCAATGCTTGATTCTCGGCCGATGCAGGCCGGCGCGGAAATCATTGTAGCGCGGCACGCCCCGTCGCCGGGTGCGCACGAGGTCGACCACGGAAAGGTCGATAATCTCAGTGTCGCGGGTGAATTTCTGCAAGGCGCGCGGAAAATTATGCAGGGTGATGGCGCCGGGATAGGCCGTTCCGAAGGAGTAGAGCGTGTTGCGCAGGCCATATTCGCGCATGATGTCGTCAGCCCCCGGACCCTGTATCTCCATGAAGCTTTTCTCGGCGATCTTGGCGCCGGTCTTGTGGTTGTAGAAGCAGTAGTCGTCCGGCAGCAGCGGATGCATGCGATAGACGGTGACGAAATCCTCGGTCAGAGAATAGGGCGTGCCGTGATGGTCTGGCATGGTTTTCGGAATGCCCGTCGCTGCATGTGCGTCGAGCAGCCAGAGACCAGCCTTGGTCAGCCAGTCGTTGGTGGGTGGGCCATTCCAATTGCTGGAAAGCCCGACGTCGATCGTCTTGGTGGCAAGGATCGCTGGTGTCCATTCGACGGTGTGGATCTTGGCGATCAACGCCGAGACGATCAACCGAGCCGTCTGATAGACGCGTTCGTCGTCCCAGTTTCCGTATTGGCGGCGAAGCTCGTCGCAGAGCAGATTGTGCTCGCGGGCAAACAGCGTGTGCATCGCGCTCAGGCCCAGCCACCAGCTCTCGTTGAACCCAGTGACTTCAAAGCCGTGAAGATCGACCGGCAGGTGTCCGTTGACCAGGCGGATCTTCGGCCCCTCGCGCAGCGATTTCGCTTTTTCGCTGTCGGGACCGTAAACCTCGGACCCGTCCCACCAATGCGAAGCGGCGTTGCCGAAATAGATCGGCGGCTTGCCATCATAGCCGGGTATTTCCATGTTGCCGGCGATGCGCATGACGTCTTCGGGATTGCCGCCGACCTCGTTCGTCCATTTCATGCCCTGCGGAAGCCCGACGCGAATGTCCTCCTTGCCGAGTGGATGGCGGGCGTGATTGACCCAATCATGAACTTGGAACTGGATCCAGGCGGCGGCGAGGATATTGAGCGAACGCGCCGGAATGAATGCATCGCGGTGCAGCAGTTGTTGCGCGACGGTGACCGGATTGGGCGTATCGAACAAATCGGGCGCAAACATCGGCTTGAGATTCCTGCCGAAGGTCGAGCCGACGGCACCCATCTGCGGCGCGGAAAGGTCGTTGAAGGTGCCGTCATAGGTGCGCATCTGCCGCTCGGCCTCGGCGATCACTGGCGGCGGCGTCGGGCGGGCGATAGGTGGCGCCTCGATCGGATCCGTGTTGATCAGGTTTTTTTCGCGCAGGACATAGCGAAAGGCGTCGAGATTGAGCAGGCTCAGTCGCAACGGCAAACGATGCCACGCGATGAAGCGGTTGATGACCAGGAAGGACTGGCGGGCGATGCTTCCGAGCACGCGATTGCGAAGCGGCACCGGGCTCGTAAAGCGGAAACTGTGGCGATAACCGGCGCTGGCATCATAGACCACCTTGCGCGCGCGGTTAAGGTTGCCGAGCGGCCGGAAGGCGTCCGTCGTGTTCCAGGGGTTGAAGGCCAGTTCGTCGACCGCACGGGCATTGGCAATCGCCTCGGCATCTCCGACACCAGGCTTGCTGATCTTCAACTCCGCCACCTTGATCGGCGGCGAGGCCATCTCCGTCCATTCGATCGAGGTATCTTCTATCGGCGTCAGCTTGGGATCGACGAAGAGCTGCAGACAGAGATCATAGACGATGTCTCCGGCCTCCAGCCGTCGCGCAAGCTCGGCGGAAAGGTAGCCGGGATCGGTTTTCGACGGATCGGGCGCATGTGGTGCGTTCGGCGCGGGACGGAAGAAATAACGCACCGCCAGCCCGTCGCCCCAGCACATCGCACCGCGGCTCCAGAAGGTCTCGAGCGCCAGGCTGCGGATCTTCCGGTTACGGCCGGTGGTGACGTTGCGGATCATGCGCAGCGTTTCCGCAGGCCCAAAGGTAAATGCAAGGCCGACCACGCCGAACAGACGGCTCAGCCCGCCGCCCGCCGTCGCCTTGGCAAAAGCGACGAACTGCCTGGCGTCACGGGCATGCGAAACCGGAAAATTGGTCGCCAGCAGATCGTGCTGCTCCTGCTCGGAAACATTGACGCGCAACGCCAGGCCGCGCAGATCCGGCTTATAGTCCGGCTGTCCATAACCGCTGGCATTCGAGAGGCGGACGATCGTGGAATAACGCTTGCCCGGTTGGGCAAAACCCACCCTCAGGTTTTCCGGAAGATCATCGGTGAACGTCAGCTCCGCATCGACGGCGGCAAAAACCGCCTTGCTGTGAAAGGCGCGCTCGATAGACGCGGCCTTGGCGTAGGCGCGGGTCTTGTACTGTACGCTCATCATATCCTGAGCGAGGCGTTCGAACAGCAGGCGTTCGGCTTCCACACCTCCCTGATAGGACTCGCTCGGCATCATCTGTCACCCTCCTTGAGCGCACTGGGCAGTGAGTTTCGGACATCACATCGATGGATATATGCGGGCTTTGACGTGAGCGGATCATTGTCCCCATGCCCGGCGCCATCCGCATTGCGACCGGGAATTCGCTGCGATTTCAAAAACGTCGCATCCACCCGCGGGCGCCCCATCCGGCCTCGTCCGCGTGCGTGATGACAATAAAGTCGCTATTGTGCCTCCCTGCCGGGGAAGAGGCGATCTTCGACCATCTCGGCAATACCGGCAATCAAGCCCTTCGGAGAGGGGCTGTAGTGCGGCAGCGCATGCCGGGTGATATGGGCATCGATGACCACAGGCTTGCGCAGCGTCAACGCCTCTTCAAAAGCACTTTCGAACTCCTCGATCGTTTCGACCCGGTAACCTTGCGCGCCGCAGGCCTCAGCGTAGGCGACGTAGTCAGGATTGCCGAATTCGACCAATCCGGATTCCGCAAAGGATTCGAGCTGATAGAGCTTGATCAGCTTGAATTCGCTGTCGTCGAAGATGATCCAGATGACCGGCAGATCGTATTGCACCGCCGTCAGCAGCTCGAAGCCCGACAGCAGGTAACAGCCGTCGCCGCAACCGACGATCACGGGACGGTCGGGATTGGCGCTTTTCGCACCGAGTGCTCCGTTGACATGTCCGGCCATCGGCCCGAAGCCGCCCGGCTTGCGAAAAAACTGGCCCGGCGAAAGCTCGAGATAGTAGCCGAGCCAGGCAAGATGCGCGCCCGCATCGGCAAGCATGATCGCGTTCGGCGGCAGTCGTTTGGAGATGGCTTGCGCCATCTGACCCGGATGGATCTTCTCGGTAAAGTCGAAGATCTTTTCGGCATCATAATCCCGCTGCTCGACCACTTTTGGCGGGGACACGCCCGCCATCGGCCAGATCGCTTTTTTCAGTGCCTGCAGCCCAAGCTTGGCGTCCGCAATGATCGCGGCATCGGCCTTGTAGACCTTGTCGATCTCACCGATATCGATGTTGATGTGCATCAGCATCTTGCCCTCGAGAAGATCGTCGCGGAAATTGAAAGTCGCATGCTGCGCGAAGGAATTGCCGACCGCCAGGATCACATCCGCGTCGACGAAGGCTTTCCAGGCAGCACTATGACCGCTGTCGCAGAATACCCCGACCGACAGCGGATGACGCTCGGAAATGATGCCCTTGCCGTCGAGCGTGGTTGCGAACGGGATCTGGTAACGCTCCAAAAGCTCCGTCAATTCCGGACCGGCGCCGCTGCGAACGGCCCCGAAGCCGATTAGAGCCAGGATCTTCTTGTCCTTCGCGACCGCATCCGCCAAAACCTTGGCGAACTCGCCGACCCGATTTGGGTCCGGCAGCACCGGTCGCCGCTGAAGATTGATCTCGTGATAATTGTCGACCGAGACGCCATGATGCGTGAGGTTTTCAGGAACATGAATATGGACCGGACCGGGGCGGCCATCAAAGGCCAGGTTGACCGCCTCCTCGAGAACATCGCAGGTCTTTGCGGCATCCGTCAGCAGGAACGACTTCTTGGTCGTGGCCGCAAACATGGCCTGGGAATCCGGCGTGCGGCTGACACCGGAGGTTTCGTTGAGCGCGCCCTTGCCCTTCTCGTCCAGCGAGGCATAGCCGGAAACGGCGAGCACCGGGTAGGAGTCCGACATGGCAACGGCCAGCCCCGAAAACAGGTTGAAAGCGCCCGGCCCCGCCGTCGCGAAGCAGAAACCCAGGCGATCGGAATGCATGGCGTAGCCGCATGCCATGAACGAAGCGGCCTGCTCGTGGCGCGTAATGATCCCTCTGATGGAGGAATGCTTGAGCGCGATCATCAGGCCCGCGGCATTTTCGCCGGCACCGCCAAAGGCCGCCCCGACCCCGATGCCTTCCAATCCCTTTACGATCGCTTCGTAGACTCTCATCGAGAATGCCCCCCGACGCACAGATTGACTGGCGCGTTTCATCCCAACCGAATTACGCATGCGGAAAACGTATGGTTTCCAACTTCCAGGCGCTGCTTCAAATCTCAGGAAATATCTATCGAATGAAACTGCCATGCGGGGATATGATAACACCTCATATCGACCGTCTGATGCCATACTTACGCATTTTCGAATAAACTTCAACTTCAGATTACCGCAAGGGCAGCGATAGGCCGGAAAAGCCCGTTTCCCCGGCAA
>JAGWJK010001275.1 GCA_028865845.1 Rhizobiaceae bacterium | reverse complement strand
GGATGCGGATGATTACCATTCCGAACCAGTCGTCGGTGGCCAAGGCCTTCCAGGAATTCGACGCCGACGGCCGCATGAAACCGTCATCCTATTACGACCGCGTCGTCGACGTCTGCGAGGAGCTCGTGAAGTTCACCTGGCTGACGCGCGACGCGTCCGACTACCTCACCGATCGCTACAGCGAACGGAAGGAAGAAGCCGAAAAACTCGAACAGCGCGTGAGCCTGAAATCCATATGACGATGACCAGCACCGACCGACCACCTGTCGCCGCAATCCTCGCCCTTGGTCTCACCCAGATCATCGGCTACGGGACGCTCTACTACAGCTTTAGCATTCTGGCGCCCGACATGGCGCGGGATTTGAACTGGTCGTCGGAATGGATTTTTGGGGCACTGTCGGCTGCTCTTCTGATCGGTGGTCTTGCCGCGCCGACGATGGGCAGATGGATCGACCGCTTCGGCGCTGGCCGCGTGATGACCGGTGGATCGGTGATCGCCGCAGCGGCACTCGTCGCCTGCGCCTTCTCGTCGGGCAAGGTCGCCTTCGTCGTCGCCCTGATTGCGATCGAGACGGCCTCCAATTTGGTGCAGTACGGGGCCGCCTTCGCATTGCTCGTCCAGATCAGGCCGATGGTCGCGCAGCGCAGCATCACCTATCTGACCCTGATCGCGGGCTTTGCCTCGACGATCTTCTGGCCGATCACGACGGCGCTGCACGCGCATATGTCGTGGCAATCCGTCTATCTCTGCTTCGCCGCCCTGAACATCGCCGTCTGTCTGCCGATTCACGCATGGTTGTCGTTCGGTGTCGCCAGGAGCCGGAAACAAGCTTCAGGAAATCCGGCGAAGCATGTCGAACCCAGCCTTCGGCCGTCGATCCGCACGCCTGCCTTCATTTTGATGGTCACTGGCTTCGCGCTTGAGAGCTTCGTCAACGCCGCACTTCTCGTCCACATGGTTCCCGTCCTATCGGGCCTCGGACTTGGAGCCATGGCGGTGATGGTCGGCACGCTCTTTGGCCCATCGCAGGTTCTGAGCCGCTTCACCAACATGGTCTTCGGTGGTGGCCTCTCGCAGTTGACGTTGGCGATCATTTCCGCGGTACTGTTGCCGCTGGCACTTGGCATTCTGATCGCCATCGCACCTTCCGTGCCGGGCGCGCTAGTCTTTGCGATCGTCTTTGGCCTGGGTTCGGGGCTGAGCAGCATCGTGCAGGGGACGCTGCCGCTGGCACTGTTCGGCAGCGAAGGTTACGGCAAACTGCAGGGACAGGTACTGGCGATCCGATTGGTCATCTCATCAATGGCGCCGTTCGTGCTGGCGTTCCTGATGGAAAACATCGGCGTGCCATGGTCTCTGACAGTCGCAGCCATCGTCGGAGCAATCGCCGTCCTCGCGTTTATCGCGATCGGCCGCCTAGCGCACCTGCTTGACCGATCGCATCACGCTCTCGGCCGTGCTGAGACCTAATCCCATATCAAGGCAGAGCTTGAAGAACTCCTCAGGCGCGTCGGCGGTATCGAGGCGATATCTGCGCGTCAGGTCGCGTGCAGCCTTGCCGATCGGGACGATATCGCTGGAGCTCACCCATTCCGGATTGCCGACCTTTGCCTCGAATGCTGAAATGACGTCGTCCGGAAGCTCCGAGCCG
>JAGWJK010001274.1 GCA_028865845.1 Rhizobiaceae bacterium | reverse complement strand
ATACGCTACGGCGATGGTTTCGCTGGAAGCGAACAGGCGGTCGGCTTCGGCGAGGTCGTCGATCTCGGCGGCGTCAAGGTGAGCTTTCACCCGGCGGGACACGTGCTTGGTTCCGCGCAGATATCCGTGGAGAAGGACGGATTGCGTATCGTCGTGTCGGGAGACTACAAGCGCCGCCCCGATCCGACCTGTGCGAGCTATGTGCCGGTCCCCTGCGACGTCTTCATCACCGAGGCGACGTTCGGCCTGCCGGTCTTCCATCATCCCGATCCGATGATCGAGACGGAAAAGCTTCTGGCGTCGCTCCGGCAGTTTCCCGAGCGTACCCATCTCGTTGGAGCCTATGCGCTCGGCAAGGCGCAACGCGTCATACGGTTGCTGCGCGACGCCGGCTATGACCAGCCGATCTATATTCACGGCGCGCTCGAAACCCTGTGCACCTACTATGCTAGCCAGGGCATAACGCTTGGCGAGCTCCGGCCCGCGACGATCGACAGCAAGGATCAGTCGATCTTCAAAGGGGCCATCGTCGTCGGACCGCCTTCGGCTTTCGGCGATCGTTGGGCGCGGCGGTTTCACGATCCGCTCCCGGCTTTCGCGTCGGGGTGGATGATGGTGCGGCAGCGCGCCAAACAGCTTGGTGTCGAGCTGCCGCTGGTCATTTCCGATCATTGCGACTGGCCGGAGCTGACCGAGACGATTTCGGAGCTGAAGCCCGGCGAAGTCTGGGTGACTCACGGCCGAGAGGAAGCGCTGGTACGCTGGTGCGAATTACAGAGCATTGCGGCCAAGCCGTTGCATCTCATCGGCTATGAAGACGAGGGCGACTGATGAAAGCCTTTGCCGACCTTCTTGATCGCCTGGTGTTGACGCCGAGCCGCAATGGCAAGCTGCAGCTGCTGACCGACTATTTTCGCAACACGCCCGACCCCGATCGCGGCTATGGGCTTGCCGCCATCGCCGGCACCCTGGAGGTGCGCAACGTCAAGCCGGCTATGCTCCGCGAGCTCGTGCTGGAGCGCATGGACGAGGTGCTGTTTCGCTATTCCTACGACTATGTCGGCGATCTCGCCGAGACGATCTCGCTCGTCTGGGACAAGGAGAGCGGCATTACGCGCCCCGCCGGCGAGCAGCCGAAGCTCGGCGAAGTCGTGCGCCGGATGAATGCGCTTGGGCGGACCGAAGTAAGAGCTTTCGTGCGCGATCTGCTCGATGAGCTCGACACCTCCGGTCGCTTCGCTTTCCTGAAGCTCGCGACAGGGGCCTTGCGCATCGGCGTTTCGGCGCGTCTTGCCAAGCAGGCACTGGCCGAGTTGAGCGGCAAGGATGTGACCGAGATCGAAACGCTGTGGCATGGGCTACAGCCGCCCTATGAGAGCCTGTTCCAGTGGCTTGAGGGCAAGGCCGACCGGCCGGTGCTGGCGACGCCGGCGATCTTCCACTCGGTCATGCTCGCCAATCCGGTCGAGCCCGGCGACCTCGATGGGCTCGACCCTGCAAGCTATGCCGCCGAATGGAAATGGGACGGCATCCGCGTGCAGCTGTCGCGCGCCGGCGCAACGACCAAACTCTATTCGAGATCCGGCGACGACATATCCGGCGCCTTTCCCGATATCCTCGACGCCATCAGCTTCGAGGGCGTCGTGGACGGC
>JAGWJK010000151.1 GCA_028865845.1 Rhizobiaceae bacterium | reverse complement strand
GCGAGATAGGCCAACGCTGCCGCCGCTTCTTCTTCACTCAAGGTTTCGACGCGCTTCTGCTCGGTGCTCATGAATTTAAACTCCCCGATTTCAGAGATGTTTTAGAGCACTTCCGGCGAAAGTGCGAAGCAGTTTTCCGCGCAACATGCATAAAAACAAAGGGAAAAATCTGGAATTCAGGCACTGCTGTGGATGACCGTTTTGGGTTGTTCACGGCAATCACGCCTCATAGGTGGACATTGCGACGGCGGTGAATAACGCACAGAACAACGGCTCCGAGATACACCGCGCTTGTCTGCTGCGAGAAGCACGGTGCCTCAAACAAGACGTGAACGAGAGAGAACCAAATCGATAACGTCAGAAATCACCCAAAAACCACCTCTTACATGGGCTTGTCGAAGTGTAAGGAACGTCGCACGCACATAAAAAACACAGCTTAAGAATGTATATTATGTCACACTTGTACTCGCTTACGTTTTATTAATGGCTATGCGACCGATTGGTTTATAGGCATGCTCGCTGCAATCGCACGGTACCCCAGGGTATCTTTGTGACGGCACTGAAAATGCCATGCAAGCTGCGGGCGACCGAGAAGCACCATTCTCGGCCCGAAGAGCGCTGCCGACAGCGACTATGGGGCACGAAAAACCTTGGGGGATAGTGCATGAGCGTAGAGTCTTCGATTCCCTCGGTCGAACCGGAAAGCCCATTGGGCACGATAGCGATCGGCGAAGAGAGACCGGTTGATCTCTTCTACGATAAGACGAAAATGTTGTGGTTTGCGCTTTTGCTTGGCGCCGTCGCCATAGGCACCGTGTGGAGCGTATTCCATGGCGAAAATCACGATCTGCTGAAGCAAGCGTTCTTGCTGTCATTCGCTGTGTTGCTGGGCTTCCTGACGCTTATACTTCTGACGAAGTACTTTTCTTCAGCTCCGCCCCTGACATTGTCCCCCCAAGGTATCTGGATCCGCAGCTATTCCGCCAACATGATACCCTGGAAAGCCGTGGTGAATATGGAGCGCGAACGGACGAGATACACCAACTCCATCACAATCCATATAGATCTTGCCACCGCGAAAAATCTGAAACGACGAGGTATGTTTCGGTGGCTGCAGTCGTCGCGGAGCAAAACGAAGGCTGTGATACCGCTGGGTCTTCTGGGGCGCGATTCCGATAGGATTTACGATATCTGCGAGAATTATCTCGTTAGGGCACGCCAATCCTCGCCGTATACGCCTAGCGAAAACGAGTTTGAGCAAAACCAAGTCGCTACGGCCGCGGCCGGTCATCCGATTTTCTCGTACCTACTGATCCTTCTCCTGATCACAGTCTACATTGCTGATGTCACTTTGGGCGTCGACCCGATAAAGGCAGGTTCTCCGAGCGTTCGAACCTTGTTTGTTCTCGGAGGAACCTTCCGACCCGTTGTCGTGGAGGGTGGTGAGTGGTGGCGCGTGTTCACGGCTCCGCTCATGCATGGAAGTCCTCTCCATCTGGCTTTCAATTGCTACGCCCTATGGCAAGCTGGGCGACTACTTGAGCGCAGAATCGGATGGCCCTGGTTCGCCGCGATATTTTTTCTGAGCGCACTCGGCGGTTCCCTCGCCTCCACGTTCCTCAACGGGCCAAACATCGTCGGAGTTGGCGCTTCCGGCGGAATTGTCGGGCTTTTCGCCGCCGTCATCGCAGCGAGCTTCCACTATCCCTCCGGTCCCTTGGCGAATGCGTTGCGGATCGGAGCAATGCAGATCTTGATCCCCTCGCTATTGCCATTTTTATCCCGTCCGGCAGAGGGAGCGGCTATCGATTATTCCGCACATTTGGGTGGCGCTATCGTTGGTGGCCTACTGGCATTGCTGCTTTTGGCTATTTGGCCGCGACAGCGAGTACATCCTCGTTTTGCCGCACTTGCCATCGTTTTCTGCGGCCTCTTCGCTGTCATTGCTGTGTTTTCGTTGCTGCCGATCGCAGTTCACCGCAACATGCTGCTGCATGATCCGATGACGCAATTCTTCTCTGGAAAATATCAGGATGCCGCCAACAGCTTTGCGTCTGAAGCCATAGGAAGCGAAAATGCCCCTTATTACTATCTCTGGCGCTACATCGCCCAGCGAAGAGGCAACGATCCCGCGGCATCTGTCGATCTGGTAACTGACGAAGCAAAAATCGATAAGAACAAGTGGCCATTCCCAGTCTACTCGCTCTTCTTGAATCAGATTGATCCATCGGCGTTGTCTCAAGACGCGATAAACAGCGATCAGCAGTGCGAAGCGACGTTTTATACCGGTGAGTGGGACATGATGCAGGGTAATCGGATAGAAGCTACGCGACACTTCCAGTCCGCTTTGGGTATGTGCCCAACCACTTTTCTGGAATACGAGGGAGCCAGAGGGGAATTGAGCTTGCTTGGCACGCGGTAACTTAGTTCATGATTTCTATCGCGTCGTGAAGCGGTGAGTTTGCCACGTCCCTCAACAGCTAAAATCGGCAGTCGGCAGCCTCTGTCCTGCAAAGCCTCGCGCGCTGTTTTGATGGCGGAATAAGCTCAGCCATTCCCCGCAAGCAGGCGCTTGGCGGCCGCCCTCGCCTCTTCGGTCACCGATGCGCCGGCAAGCATGCGGGCGATTTCTTCGGTGCGGTCCTTCGGTTCCATTGTCGCAACACGCGTGGAGATTTTCTCCGAGCCATCCGCAACCGGTCCCTTGGAAATCAGCAGGTGCGTCGCCGCCCGTGCCGCGACCTGAGGCGCGTGGGTGACGGAAAGGACCTGTACGCGCTCGGAAAGCCGCTTCAATCTTTGACCGATCGCATCGGCGACGGCGCCCCCGACGCCTGTGTCGATCTCATCGAAGACCAGCGTCGGCGCCGAACCGCGATCGGCAAGCGCCACCTTCAGCGCCAGCAGGAAACGCGAGAGTTCGCCGCCGGAAGCGACCTTCATGATCGGGCCGGGACGTGTACCCGGATTGGTCTGCACGTGGAATTCGACGACGTCGATGCCGTCGGCCGTCGCCTCCTCGGGATCGGTGGTGATCTCCACCATGAAACGTGCGCGCTCCAGCCGCAGCGCCGGCAACTCGGCCATCACGGCCGCGGCAAGCGATTCGCCGGCGTGATGGCGTTTGTCCGAAAGGCCGCGCGCAGCCGCATCGAAATCGGCTCTTGCAGCCGCAAGCTCGGCATCGAGCCGCGCCAGTCTTTCCTCTCCGGCGTCGAGATCGGCGAGATCGGCGATCATCTTTTCGGCCAGCGCCGGCAACCCGGTCACCGGCACTGAATATTTGCGGGAGGCGGCGCGAAGGGCAAAGAGGCGCTCCTCGACGCGCTCAAGTTCCTTGGGATCATACTCCGTCTTGCGGAGTGCCGCTTCCACTTCCATCTGTGCGTTGGAGAGTTGGTCGAGGGCCGCATCGAGCAGCGCCACCGTGTCCTCCAGCAGACCCGGCGCTTCATGGCTCTTGCGCTCCAGTCGACGCACCAGCGAGGCGATATGCGGCACGGGCGAGGCATTGCCGTTCAGAAACTCGGACGCCTCGGAAATATCGCCGGCGATGCGCTCCGCCTTCATCATCCGCGCCCGGCGATCGGCAAGTTCATCCTCCTCGCCGTCCTGGGGCGAAAGCTTCTCCAGCTCCTCGACGGATGAGCGGAGATAGTCGGCCTCGCGCGCGGCGCTCTCGACCTTTTCCTTGTGCTTTCTCAGCGTCCGCTCGGTATCGCGCCAGATCTTGTAAAGCCGGCCGACATTCTGCGTATCCTCGCCGATGCCGGCAAAGGCATCGAGCAGCATGCGGTGCGCATCCGTATCGACCAGAGCGCGGTCGTCGTGTTGTCCGTGGATTTCGACGAGAAGCTGGCCCGCCTGGCGCATCAGCTGCACGCTGAGCGGCTGGTCGTTGACGAAAGCCTTGGTGCGGCCGTCAGCCGACTGCGTCCGGCGGAAGATCAGGTCGCCGTCATCGTCGATGCCGTTCTCACGCAGGAGCTTTCGCGCGGCATGATCCATACCGACATCGAACACGGCCGTTACCTGGCCGCGATCTTCACCATGGCGCACGAGTCCACCATCGCCGCGCCCGCCCAGGGCCAGCGACAGACTGTCGAGAAGGATGGATTTGCCCGCGCCGGTCTCACCGGTCAGAACCGAAAGCCCGGTCTCGAAGGCAAGATCCAGCCGCTCGATCAGTACGATATCGCGGATCGAAAGCTGGACCAGCATCTGCGCTCAATCTCACGTCCCAAGAAGAAGTTTCTTGCCCGCCTTCGAAATCCACGAGCCTTCGTTTTCACGCGGTTCCGCGCCCCCGGTCTTCAGGAGCTTGTAGGAATCGGCATACCAACGACTGTCCGGATAGTTGTGGCCGAGGACGGCAGCCGCCGTCTGCGCTTCCGGAACGATGCCCATGGCGTAGTAGGCTTCTACCAGACGTGCCAGCGCTTCTTCGATCTGATTCGTCGTCGGATATTGCTCGACCACGATACGGAAACGAGCGATGGCGGCAAGATAATCCTTGCGCTCCAGATAGTAGCGCCCGATCTGCATTTCCTTGCCGGCCAGCTGGTCGCGAGCGAAACGGATCTTCGCCTGTGCATCGCTGACATACTGCGAGGTCGGATAGGTGTTGACGAGCTTCGTCATCGCCTCGATCGTCTGCTGCGCCGCGCGCTGATCCTGCGTCACGTCGACGATCTGCTTGGCATAGGACGAACCGACAAGATACTGAACATAATCAGCATCTTCCGAGGCCGGATATTGCTTCAGATAAGTATTGCCGGTCTGCACGGCATCGTCATAGGCGCCGGTGCGGTACTTGACGAAGGTGCTCATCACCAGCGCCTTGCGTGCCCATTCCGAGAACGGCTGCTGCTGGTTGATGGCGTCGAACTTACGCCCCGCCTCCGACATGTTGCCCGCCTTGATGTTGGCGAGACCCTGATTGTAGAGCGTCTCCGGCGGATCGGTCTCGACACCGAGCTTGGTGATGTCGATATCCTTATCCGTATTACAACCCGTTACCACCGCACCGGTACCGGCCAGGAGAAGCGATACGAGCAAAGCCCGTGCTGTAATCTTCATGCTTTCAGACCCTGCAAAACCCATCGGATGCCTATCCCACTTGCCGTCGTTGCGGAGACGGCGTTCTCTCGCTGGCGTTTCTAGCCGCAAAAGCACCATCAGAGCAACGCAATGATGATGCATTAACGCATTTTTGTGGCAAAGACCGCGCGGCGACGGGCTTTAAGCGCTGAATTGACAGGAGATTTCGCTCCCCATCAATCAAAAGAGAAGACCGCGGCCGGATCGAAGGAACCGCCTGCGAATCTCACGGCAAAAAAGAGCCGCCCCCTTTCGGGAGCGGCGACTTTGCTCACCCGATTTCTGGAGGTCAAGCAGACCAGGGAGCGAATTCAGGAGCGTTGACGGCGACGAAATCGCGCGTATGAGCGCGCTGGCGCGGTGCCGAGGTTTCGACGACGTCATAGGCGGTCGGGTCGCTCAGCAGTGCCTTCAGCGCATTCGCATTCATGCGATGGCCGCCGCGGTAAGAACGGTAAAGGCCGATGAACTGCGTGCCGGCCAAAGCCAGGTCGCCAACGGCATCCAGCGTCTTGTGGCGGACGAATTCGTCCTTGGCGTAGCGCAGCCCTTCCACGTTGATAACCGTGTTGTCGTCGGAGATGACGACAGAGTTCTCAAGCGAGGAACCGAGCGCGTGGCCCGAAGCCCAGAGCCGCTCGACATCGCGCATGAAGCCGAAGGTACGGGCACGGGACAGTTCGGTCTTGAAGGTCTTCGGCGTCATGTCGCCTTCCCACTTCTGACGACCGATCAGCGGGCATTCGAAATCGATCTCGACTTCGAAGCGCATGCCGTCATAGGGACGAAACTCACACCAGGAACCACCGGCCTCGATACGAACCGGCTTGGTGATGCGGATATAACGACGCTTGACGCCAAGCGAGACGATGCCGACCTGCTCGAACGCTTCGATGAAAGGATAGGAGCTGCCATCCATGATCGGCATTTCAGCACCGCTGACCTCGACGATCACGTTGTCTAGGCCCATCGCGTAGATCGCGGCCATGACGTGCTCGACCGTCGCGACGGAGCGCGCCGGAGAGAAACCAAGAACGGTGCAGAGATCGGTGTTACCGACCTGTGAAGATACAGCGCGCAGTTCGGTCACGTCGCCGTTGTCATGCATGCGCTGGAAGATGACACCCGTGCCCGCTTCGGCAGGGTAGAAAGTGATCGACACATTCGCACCAGAATGAACGCCGGTGCCGGACAGTGTCACGGGGTTTGCAATGGTGGTCTGAAAACCAAGCAATCCGATTGCCATATATAATCTGCCTTCGTCTCTCTGTCCCAGACCGGGCGGTCACTTCGGACCTGCCCTCACCGCTGGTACAGTCTGTTACCTGATCCGCGAAATCCACATGCAGCAATTGCCGAATGCGATTCCACAGCCTCGCTTGAGTACTACATACGCGCGGGCACATCGCATTCCAAATCACTGTTTCTTTCGCTTTGTTACGAAAGCACATGATTGAATTCGCTCGGTAATTTTAGAATTAAAGACAGATCTAAAGTAATGAAATCCGGAGCCGGAAGGCCCCGGATTCACCAAATATGGTTAGTATCCTATTAATTGGACACTAACTTTCCGTTTCAGTTCGACTGCCGGCGCAGGAAGGCCGGGATTTCGAGCTGGTCGTCTTCCTGGCTTGCCATGCGGGCTTGCGGAGCCTGACGACCCTGGTCGTCGAGCTGGCCGCGACGCGGTGCGTAGAGGCTGGCTTCCGGCGACAGCTGGCGACGCTGCTGCGAAGCGGCAGCCGGAGCAGCGGTCATGTCGTTGAACGCCGGGTCTTCTTCGCGACGGCCGAGCGAGTTGGTGATGCGCTTCAGCAAGCCCATCGGACCACGCTCTTCGGTAGCCTGGGCGACCGGCTGGGCGCGATGTTCCATCTCGGCTTTAACGACCGGAGGGAAATCCTCGACCTTCGGCATGCGCACCTGCTCGGGAGCCTGGCGGATGATCGGCTCCTGGCGAATGACCGGCTGCTGCATCACCGGTGCTGGCTGCGGCTGCTGAACCGGAGCCTGGCGGACAGGCTGGGGCTCGGGAGCAGCTGCGAAAATGCGGCTCTGCGGACGGAAGCTTTCTTCCTGGGCAACAGGCTGCGGCTGAACGACCGGCTGCGGCGCATAGGCCTGGCGGTCGTTCTGGATCTCCAGCTCGCGTTCCATTTCGGCTTCCGCCATGCGGATGGTCTGTGCAACCGTGTCAACGGCCGGCTTCGGAGCCGGAGCAACAGGAGCCGGCGCGATATGGGCCTGCGCGACGTGGGCAGGCTGAGCTGCGGCCGCTGCCGGAGCAGCAGCCGCGGAGGGACGGACAGCCGGCTTTGCGACGGAACGGAATTCCATCGCCTTATCGGCTGCTTCATTCATCGCACGGTCGATGCCGGTTGCGACGACCGAAACGCGGATGATGCCTTCGAGCGATTCGTCGAACGTCGCGCCGAGGATGATGTTGGCGTCCGGATCGACTTCTTCGCGAATGCGGGTTGCGGCTTCGTCGACTTCGAACAGGGTCAGGTCGCGACCGCCGGTGATCGAGATCAACAGGCCCTGCGCGCCCTTCATCGAGGTTTCGTCCAGCAGCGGGTTGGCAATGGCGGCTTCAGCAGCCTGCATTGCGCGGCCCTGGCCGGAAGCCTCGCCGGTACCCATCATTGCGCGGCCCATTTCGCGCATGACCGAACGGACGTCGGCGAAGTCGAGGTTGATGAGACCTTCCTTCACCATCAGGTCGGTGATGCAGGCAACGCCCGAATAAAGAACCTGGTCGGCCATCGAGAAGGCGTCGGCAAACGTCGTCTTGTCGTTGGCGATACGGAAGAGGTTCTGGTTCGGGATGACGATGAGCGTATCGACTGACTTCTGCAGTTCCTGGATACCCATTTCGGCGAGGCGCATGCGGCGACCGCCTTCGAAATGGAACGGCTTCGTGACGACGCCGACGGTCAGGATACCCTTGTTGCGAGCGGCCTGTGCGACGACCGGCGCTGCCCCCGTGCCG
>JAGWJK010000150.1 GCA_028865845.1 Rhizobiaceae bacterium | reverse complement strand
GCGCAGGAACCGTACATCATGCTCACTGTGGACGAAGCCGCCCACTCATCACTCAAATACTGGAGCAGAACGCCCTATCAGCCCAAGGTGCTATTAAGAACAAGTTCGATCGAGGCCGTCAGATCGATGGTGGCAAACAGCCTCGGCGTCGCCATTCTCTCCGATATGGTGCACCGCCCCTGGTCGCTGGAAGGACGGCGTATCGACACCGTGAACATCCAGGATCCCGTGCCGCCGATGGATGTCGGCTTGGCTTGGCGTGCAAACATCGAATTCACACAACCTATGATCGCCTTCAGGCGCTATTTCCAGCAGGCTTTTGGTCTACCGGGCACCAACGCCTGATCGGATTACCGCGTCGATGGGGCGGTGGCGCATGGGATGGGTCGTGCATGAGTCCCAATGATTGATGATGCCGTCCCATCCCGTGCCGATCGACCAGCACACGCCTCAAACGGCCGAGGATCGGTGATCGCGAAACGCCGCCGCTATCGTCCTCAGCGCGCCGCGCGACCGTTTATCCGTCAAGGCGGAATGCAGCACGATTTCTGACGAGGGCAATGATGGCAGCGAGAACTTGCTGCCGACCTCGATCACGCCCGATGGCACGACGCGTTGCGCCAGCGCCCCGACGGCAAGGCCGGCCGACACCGCAGCGGTCACGGCGGCCATTCCGCCTCCGAGGAAGACCTCGACCCAGGGCAAGCCTGCTTTGTCCAGAGCGCGAGTGGCAATGTTGCGAACGCCGCAGGAGGCGGCGAGCGACGCGAGCCGGAGAGGATCACCATCACGATGCTCGAAGCCCGGCGCTGCAAACCAACCGAATCGCTCCTGCGACAACAACTCGCCGTCGCGACGATCATCCTCGCGACGGACGATGGCGGCATCGAGCACGCCACGATCGAACGCATCGAGCAAATTGCGAGACGACCCGATCTCAACTTCGATCAGCAGAGCCGGATCGTAGGCGTTGAGGCGCCCAAGAAGGATTGGCAGCTCCGGCCCGGCGACCTGATCGGCAATACCAAGGGAGAAGCGCCGTGGTGCAATTGTCAGTCCCGCGATCGCGCGCTCGTGGGCCGCAAGAAAATCGCGCGCCGACTCGAGAAAGGAAGCCCCTCGCGCAGATACTCGCACCTGCCTCGGCGTTCTTTCAATGAGCTTTTCGCCAAGCCGCTCCTCAAGCCGTTTCAGCTTCATGCTGATCGCCGCCTGCGATGTATTCAGAGCCTCAGCCGCGCGCGTGAAGCTTTGAAAATCAGCGACCAGCACGAACGCCTGCACGGCTTCGACGTCGAGTACCGTCATTCTATTCATACCTTATGGTTATCTCTGATATATCCATACATCACATTTCGTTATTTTCAATCTGCGGATAGGTTTTAGGCATGCAAGTTCCGGCCGTGCCCGGGACACGCGGCAACAAGACCCCTAATGAGGTGACGGAATGTCTGAGCTTCACTACGCAACCCTGACCGATACTGCCCGCGCAATAAAGGCGCGCGAACTCTCACCAATCGAGCTCACCGAGGCCATGCTCAGCCGCATAACGCATCTGGAACCCGGCCTTAACGCCTATGCCACCGTCACGGCCGAGCTTGCGCAGGCTCAAGCACGCCAAGCGGAAGGGCAAATCGCCCGCGGCGATTACCGCGGGCCGCTGCATGGCATTCCGATCGCAGTCAAGGATATCGTCAACACCGCCGGCGTGGTGACTGCCGCCGGCATGCCGATCCATGCGGGCAACGTCCCGGATTTCGACGCGACGGTTTACAAGCGGTTGAAGGATGCAGGCGCGATCCTGCTGGGTAAACTCCAGCTTACCGAGGGCGCCTTCGTCAACCACCATCCCGCGGTTAAGGTTCCCGTCAATCCCTGGCACGAAGACTACTACGCCGGCGCCTCGTCCAGCGGCTCCGGAGTGGCAACGGCAGCAGGCCTCTGCTTTGCATCGCTCGGCAGCGACACGGGTGGCTCCATCCGATTTCCCGCAGCGGCCAATGGTATTACCGGACTGAAGCCGACATGGGGGCGTGTCAGCCGCTACGGCGTCTTTGCATTGGCCGACAGCCTCGACCATATCGGTCCGATGACGCGTTCGGCAGCCGATGCCGCGGCGATGCTTGCCGTCATCGCAGGGTTCGATCCGAAAGATCCCACGACACTGACGGCCCCTGTTCCAAACTACGCCGCGACGCTGGATGAGGGTGTGCGGGGCCTGCGTATCGGGATCGACGTCGACTACAACGAAGATGGATGCGACACGGATGTCATCGATGCCGTTCGGGAAGCACGCCTGATCATGGAAAGTCTGGGGGCGGTGGTGAAGCAGGTCAAGCTTCCCGATCCTGAGCGCATCATAGCCGCATGGGGCAGCTATTGCGCGGTGGAGACCGCCATCGCGCATGAGGCGACCTATCCATCACGCGCCGCCAGCTATGGCGGACTTGCCGGCCTCATCGAAGCAGGCCGACAGGTGAGCGCAATCGACCTCATGAAGGCGCACCACGAACGGCTGATCTTCAGCGGGGCCTTGTCTGCCCTGTTCACGGAGATCGACCTGCTCCTCATGCCGACGCAGCCGCGCGCCGATTTCACGATAAGGGAAGAGCGAGGCCTTTTCTCATCAGCCGACGGCCTTGCCGGATTCCTGCGTTACGCCACGCCGTTCGACATGTCCGGCAGCCCGACGATCACCTTGCCTGGAGGTTTTACGACAAAGGGCCTCCCGCTGTCGTTCCAGCTTGTCGGCCGCCATCTCGACGAGGGGCTGCTTTTGCAAGCCGGCCATGCCTATCAGCAGACGACGGACTGGCATCGCCGGCATCCGGCGCTCTGAACTCGGCAATCGTCGGCGATACCAAATGCGATCCGGCCGGCCGCAATCCCTCGACATCATCTAGAGCACCCTATGAGCCTCAATTCAAAAGTGAAATTGCAACAACAACCTACTGAAATTCCAGGAGATCCGCAGCGATGGCTCGCCTTACCGATATTGCTGACCGGCGCATTCCTGCCGATTCTTGACTTTAACGTCGTCAATCTCGCTTTGCCGGCCATTCGCCAGGGCCTCGGCACGACTTCAAGCGAAATCCAGTTCGTCATTTCGGCCTATGCAACGACCTATGCCGTCTTCCTGATCACCGGCGGACGGCTCGGGGATTGGCTCGGCCGCAAGCCTATGTTCATGCTGGGCGTCGCCGGCTTCACGCTGGCGTCTGTCCTATGCGGAGTTGCCTGGTCACCGGGAATTCTCATTCTCGGGCGCATATTGCAGGGCCTCACCGCCACGGTCATGGCTCCGCAAGTTCTAGCCTCAATCCGCGTCCTGTTCCCGCCATCCGAACAGGAGACCGCGCTCGGCCTCTATGGAGCCACGTTCGGGCTCGCCAATATCGTCGGCCAGATCCTCGGCGGCGTGCTGGTATCGGCGCATCCCTTCGGCTTCACCTGGCAGGCGATCTTCCTGATCAATGTGCCGATCGGGCTTTTCGCCTTCGTTGGAAGCCTGTTCTTTCTCGGCGACACCAAGGCCGATCGCGCACAGAGGCTCGATATCGGCGGCATGATCCTGCTGTCGGCCGCGCTGGGACTGCTCGTCTATCCGCTGGTCGAAGGCCGCGAAACCGGCTGGCCGCTCTGGATTCTGGCGATGCTTGCCGGTTCTCTCACCGCGGCCGTCGCCTTCGTCCTGTTCGAGAGCCGATTGATGGCCCGCGGCGGTTCACCGCTCGTGAACCTGTCGTTGTTTCGAAAATCCCGGTTCTCGGTCGGGATAGCGATGGCCCTGGTCTTCTATATGCTCTCCGCATTCTACCTGACATATTCCCTCTATCTCCAGGGCGGACTGCACTTGACGCCGCTCGACGCGGGACTTCGGACGCTTCCCTTCGGCATCGGCTACTTTGGCGCCTCCTTCGCCTCAGCTGCCATCATGCGCCGTCTCGGCCCAAGCGCTTTGACGCTGGGTTTCGGCATCCAGGTGTTCGGTTTCGGATTGGTAGCCCTGGAGGCCTCCGAGGGGCTTACCGGGTACCTGCAGATCGGCCTCGTCGTCGCGGGTATCGGCTTCGGCATCGTCATGCCCTCGGTGATCAAGGCAGTGATCGGCGATATTGACCAGCGCCACGCAGGCTTAGCATCCGGCATCGTCATCTCGACATTCCAGATCGGCGCTGCGCTCGGTGTCGCACTGATTGCCGGCATCTTCTTCGATTTGCTTGGCAGCGAGGCCGACTTCGCTTCCTATGCGCGCGCCTTCAGAGTGGCGCTGAGCTGCAACGTCGCGCTGTTGGCGATCGGCGGCGGCTGCTCGCTCTGGCTGGCGAGAAACCGGCATTGAACAATTTCAGAGCGCCATCGACGAAAACAACGATATGTGCGCTTCGACCAAGCGGGCGCTTCCGATCCAAGGGCGATATCGTGTAGACCGTCCGTCTCTCCCGACTCTCTGGAAAGGCACGAAAATGGGTATGGTTCTGGTTCCGGGCTTTATGCTGGACGCCGAACTCTGGCGCGATGTCGAACCGGCGCTTACGGCCTATAGCCCGATCGTGCATGCCGACCTCTCGAAGGACGCTTCTATCGCGAACATGGCTCAGCGCGCCATTTTGGATACTCCGCCAAAGTTCATCCTGATCGGCTTCTCCATGGGTGGTTATGTTGCCCGTGAAATCGTCCGCCAGGCGCCGGAGCGCGTTAGCGCCTTGATTCAGATCGCCACCTCGGCGCGCGGCGACAGCGAAATTCAGGAACAACGGAAGGCGACGATAGCCCGGCAGACGGCTTTCGAAGCGTTCAGGGGACTGAGTACTGCCGCTGTAAGATCCTCCCTGCACCCCGACAATGCGCACCGTATCGATCTCATCTCATCGATACAGGCAATGGGACAAAGGCTCGGTGGCGACGTGTTCAAGCGACAGTCGCTGCTTTCCCGACGAGACGAGCGGAGCGAGCTCGCAACGATCAAATGTCCAAGCCTCGTCATAGCAGGAGACCAGGATAAGCTGAGATCCAGGGCCGAGGCGATGGAGCTTCACGAAGGATTGGCCGGCTCCACATTGGAGATTGTCGAGGGCACAGGCCACATGATTCCGCTGGAAGCTCCACAACGACTGTCGGAAATCATAATTGAATGGCTTTCCGGCCTGCCCTATTGATGCAGATTGCAAGTCCGACGTTACAAGCTGCCGAGTATTTTAGGACTCAACACCATGTGGCTTTCGATTCAAGCGACGTCCACAGCGACGCGGTCCGCCTGACCCGATCTGCGGGACAAACCCGATCATGGTCTCGTACGACTGCGTCAAGGATACTTACAAAGTCTGAGTTGCCCTGCCGTATCTGTCATCCCGGCGACAAATAATCGTTGCTGCCGCCCCCCTGTACCACCATCCTCCGTGACTTGGTGATATGCCTTTGCGCTGGTGCATTGGAGGAAATGTGCTACGCTTTTATGAAAGAACGCGTGAGAAAATGCAGTCATGATCTGGGAGGATTCATGGTCGAGATATTTTCTAAGCGGGATGGCCCTCGCCGCGAGGACGTCCAGATCAAGCGGCTGCTCGAGCAGAACCGCGGGGTGATCACGAAGCTTGCCGATCAGCTGAGCAATGGACGATATTCTCAATCCCAAAAGCCTCGGGAGCTTCCGCAGGCACAAGGTCTGATCATCCACATCGGCGGCCAGCCCGCTGCCAAACCCGAACCCATACCGAAGGTCAGGATCACACCGAACGGCCGCGTGATCGCTGTCGACGAGACCTCAGGTCGACAGCTTCAGCATTTCGGCGATATCCGCGAAACCCCTGCCGGCAAGGCTTTCGTTCTCGCCATTGCAAGCAATCGCTATATCGCACCGCTCGACGAAGCGACCTCCGACGCGCTTGCGGACATGGATGGAGTGACCATTGGCATCTCCTACGGCGAAGACGAGTTCGCAGCCGATATCGGCCGCCGTCTCGACATGGCCTCGGAAAGCTGACTGCACCGTTTACGAGCGCTGAGTTTCCTCTCTGCACGAAATGTGAGAGCCCATGAAGCGGAATCCGCATGATCTGAATGAACTTCCACTCGGCCGGCCACCGCAGATGGCAGCCTTCATGCCGGGCGGTGCCTTGGTTCGATCGGATTACGACGAAGTCGGTGTCACCAAGGCCTGGGAGAGGCTTCTGGAAGGCAAGGCTGAAACCAGACGCCGAACCGTGCCTGTGCGCTCGACGATCCACGATTCGTGGTACCGCTGCGCCGAAGGAGGCATCGATGCGCAACGCAACGAGGCCCCTATCGAGACAGACAGAGATGCGGTCGAAGCGCTGACGCGCGGTAGTTCGGAATTGCTGGAGGCAGCGACCCGTCCGTTCTCGATGATCGGCCGAATGCTTGATGGAACCGGCGCGATGCTCGCCCTAGCCGACAGCAATGGCGTCCTGATCAATGTCATCGGCGACAAGAGGACTGTCTTCGACGGCATGGATATCCACCTCGGCGTCGGTGGCAAGTGGACGGAAGACGTCGTCGGCACCAACGGCATCGGTACGGCGCTTTGGACCGGCGAGCCGGTCTTCGTGCACGCTGCCGAGCATTTCTGCGCCGGCATCAAAAGCTGGACCTGCGCCGGCGCACCGATCCGCGATCCCTTCGACGGCAAGGTCATCGGCGTGGTCGACCTTTCCGGACACCCCGATATTTTTCGGCCCCACAACATCGCGCTGGTTGCAGCGGCAGCCCGCGAAATCGAAAGAGCACTTGCCGACTCGCAGACCGCTGAGCGGATGCGGCTTCTGGAAGCCTTCATCGCATCCGCCAACAATTATCACGCCAGCGACGGCCTCCTCATCATCGATCGCCAAGGCCGCGCGATCTACCACAACAACGTGCCGCTGCCGGAAGGGCGACGACTGGGCGAGACCGTTCGTCAAGGGGGAGCGAACTGTTGGTCGCCGGAGCTTTCGGGCTCCGGCTTCCTTGACAGCGTCGCGACCAGTCTTCCCGAGGCGATGCGCAATTGCGATGTCTGTCCGCTCGAACTCGATGGCGATATTCGCGGCGCCGCGCTGGTGTTCCCGAAAAACATAGTCAGCCGAACCGTGTCGATCGGCAGCCGTACGCCCGATCGCCTCAAGGAGGCCTGCGCTCAGATCGTCGGCGAAAGCGATGCGCTGGAGGCGGCGGTGGACATTGCCTGCCGCGTCGCTGAAACGCGGGATATGACATCGCTGCTGATCGAAGGGGAAACCGGCGTCGGCAAGGAGCTTTTCGCGCGGCTCATCCATGCCGGATGCCAGAAATCGACCGGCAGTCCGTTCATCGCTCTCAATTGCGGCGCCGTCACCAAAGAGCTTTTCGGCAGCGAATTGTTTGGCCACGTGCCCGGCGCCTTCACGGGGGCGTCACGTGATGGCAAAGCCGGCGCGTTCGAAACGGCCAATGGCGGAGTTCTGAGCCTGGACGAAATCGGCGAAATGCCGCTGGATATTCAGCCGTTCCTCCTTCGCGTGCTCGAGGAACGCGTCGTTCAGCGCCTGGGCGACAACCGGACACGGCCCGTTGACGTGAGGCTGGTCGCGTCGACCAACCGCGATCTCAAAAAAGAGATCGCTGCCGGCCGCTTCCGCCGCGATCTCTTCTATCGGATCAGTGCGGTTACCATCCACGTGCCACCGCTTCGCGATCGTGGTGACGACTGTCTGCTTCTGCTTGACCATTTCAATCGCCATCTGACGGAGCGCAGAGGGGTTTCTCCACTACGATTCACCAATCAGGTGCTCGATGCGATGCTGGCTTATCAATGGCCGGGCAACGTGCGGGAGCTGCGAAACCTCGTCGAGCGGCTGCATCTCCTGACCCGTAGCCGGTTGGTCGGCATCGAAGATTTGCCCGCCGAAATGGTCGAACAGACATTGACGGGAAACGACGTAGCGCCGGAGCTCGAAAATCATGTGTTGAGCTTTGCGGAGGCGGAGCGACAGGCGATTATCTCGGCATTGTCGGCGGAACGGGGAAATCTAAGCAAGGTGGCCCATCGGCTCGGCATCTCGCGACCCACCCTCTACCGCAAGATGGAACAGTTTGGGATCAGGCGTAGCTACGCGTA
>JAGWJK010001273.1 GCA_028865845.1 Rhizobiaceae bacterium | reverse complement strand
ATATCAAGGTTCAGACAGGCGAGGCTTACCGACAGCTTCATGCCGATCAGACCCACATGATCGATGCATTGCGTTCTCAAGGTTATCAAGTCGACAACATCACCGTCACCCTGGCGTCTAACGCGGATCAGCAGACCGACGGCGGCAGGCAGACGAGCTCGCAGGGCCAGTCGCAGCAGCAATCCTTGCCGAATCAGGGACAGGGTGGAGACGCGCGTCCGAGAGGGCAGAACTATTCAGGACAGCAGGCAAATGGCAATGACGGCAATCGCGGCGCGGGCGAGCGCAACAAGGAAGATAGCTCTGCTGCTGGCAGCGGCGCTCAGCGCTTGCGTTCCGGCGACGTTTACATCTGAGGCGGTCGCATCGGTCAACGTGGCGCCTCCACAGGATGGCGCCGCGGGCCTGTGCGAACGGGAGATCCAGTCGGCGGCAGCGAAATACGGCATACCCGAGGGGATTCTTTACTCGGTCGGCCTGACGGAAACCGGACGCAAGGGGTCGCTTTATCCCTATGCCCTCAATATCGAGGGCAAGCCGGTTTTCCCTCCGTCGGAAAATGCTGCACTTCAGACATTCGTTGAAGCAAAGCAGAGCGGCGCCAAGTTGATCGACATCGGTTGCATGCAGATCAACCAGTATTTCCATGGCGAAAACTTCGCCTCTGTTGCCGATATGTTCGACCCGCATCACAATGTCGAATATGCTGCTAGGTTCCTCCGCGACCTCCACGACAGGCATGAGACCTGGACGATGGCGGTAGCTAGATACCATGCCGGGCCGAACAACGACCCCGCGCAAAAAGTATACGTATGCCGTGTTATCGCCAATCTGGTTGCAACCGGATATGGAAAATGGACACCCAACGCGGCGACTTTCTGCCAGAACTAACTCCTTCTGTAGGTTGTGTTCTCACTCAACTCACTTGTGGTTTCACCCATTCGTGTGATTGACAGCGCTTAATCAAAGTTAAATACACATATTAATAATATACTAACTAACTAGTTTTTTATTGGGGTAAAACTGGGATGGACCACTATATCTAGTGCAAATCGGGACCCATTAGTTAATCAATTATTAATTTCCGCCACTCATTTCCGACAGTTGTTCGTGATTCGCCCGATTCGTACCCATAGGTCATTGAAACACCACACTGATTCGGAGGCGGACGAATGATCGTCGTGGTTGATGAACGAGAACTCGTTAAAGACGGCTATACTTCTCTTTTTGGACGCGAAGGTATTCCGTCCACGGGGTTTGATCCCCGGGAATTCGGCGAATGGGTCAGCACGGCGGCTGACGGCGATATCGCTGCGGTTGAGGCATTTCTGATCGGGCAGGGACAGCACGTTCACGAATTGCCGCGGGCGATCCGCGACCGGTCTCTGGCTCCGGTGATCGCTGTCAGCGATCAGCCTTCGCTGGAATCGACGCTGGCGCTCTTCGACTGCGGCGTCGACGATGTCGTCCGCAAGCCGGTACACCCGCGCGAAATCCTGGCACGCGCAGCGGCAATCCGCCGGCGCCTGAAGGCCATCACCAACTACACCGACATCGGACCGATCCGCGTTTTCGCTGACGGCCGCGATCCGGAAATCAACGGCGAGATCTTTGCTCTGCCGCGGCGCGAGCGCCGCATCCTCGAATATCTAAT
>JAGWJK010001272.1 GCA_028865845.1 Rhizobiaceae bacterium | reverse complement strand
GGTAGGGTTTTGCTGCCGCAGCGTCGTTGCGCATGCCGGATCGCTTTCGAATGCAAGTTGACACTGCCCACATATGGATAAATATGGGCAGCGTCAACTTCGCGGATGAAACAAAAAAAGGCCCCATGCACCTTTCCGGCGCACGGGGCGATTGTTTGATAAGCGAGGGGAAATCCGGCGTTATGCTGCCTTGGTTTTCGCCCGGCGCGCCAGATGGGCAACGACGTTTTCGATCATGCGCATGCCGGCGTCGCCACCGAGCGTCATGATCGATTCCGGATGGAACTGCACCGCTGCGATCGGCTCCTTGACGTGTTCGATGCCCATGATCGTACCGTCCTCGCTTTCCGCCGTGATCATGAAATCGCGTGGCAGGGTCGAGGGATCGGCAAAGATCGAGTGATAGCGACCGACGGTGACTTCCTTGCCGAGGCCCGAGAATACGAGGCCCGGCTCAAGCACGCGGATGCGCGAGGGCTTCCCGTGCATCGGCAATGCAAGATGCCTGAGATCGCCGCCATAGGCTTCCGCCAGCGCCTGCAGGCCGAGGCAGACGCCGAAGATCGGCAGGTTGCGCGCCCTCGCCTTCTTGATCGTCGCCTTGCAATCGAAGTCCTTCGGATTGCCCGGCCCAGGCGATAGCACGACCAGATCGGGATCCAGCCGGTCGAAGACCTCTTCCGGCACCGGCGTGCGCACCGTCGATACCGTGGCACCCGTCTGGCGGAAATAATTGGCCAGCGTATGCACGAAGCTATCCTCATGGTCGATCAGGAGGATTTTCACCCCCTTGCCGACGGATGCGACGTCGCGCTGGTTCTTGGATGCATTCGAAGACTTGGCATCGCGAATAGCGGAAAGCATGGCGGAGGCCTTCAGTTCGGTTTCGGCTTCTTCTTCGTCCGGAATGGAATCGTTGAGCAAGGTAGCGCCGGCGCGCACCTCCGCAATGCCGTCCTTGATGCGCACGGTGCGCAGCGTCAGACCGGTGTTCATGTCGCCATTGAAGCCGACCATGCCGATCGCGCCGCCATACCAGGCGCGCGGGCTCTTCTCGTGGCTTTCGATGAAGCGCATCGCCCAGAGCTTCGGTGCACCGGTGACGGTAACGGCCCAGGCGTGGCTGAGGAAGCCGTCATAGGCATCCATATCGTCGCGCAGGCGACCTTCGATATGGTCGACCGTGTGGATGAGACGGGAATACATTTCGATCTGGCGACGGCCGATCACCTTGACCGAACCAGGTTCGCAAACGCGGCTCTTGTCGTTGCGGTCGACGTCCGAGCACATGGTGAGCTCGGATTCGTCCTTCTTGGAATTCAGGAGCTTCAGGATCTGCTCGCTGTCGGCGATCGGATCGTCGCCGCGCTTGATCGTGCCGGAAATCGGGCAGGTTTCGATGCGGCGACCGGAGACGCGAACGAACATTTCCGGCGACGCGCCAACCAGATATTCCTGATTGCCGAGGTTGATGAAGAAGGAATAGGGCGACGGATTGATCGCCTTCAGCCGCTTCGAAATATCGGACGGCTTGCTGTCGCAGCGTTCCATGAACTTTTGGCCCGGAACGACTTCGAAGAGATCGCCCTTGCGGAAGCTCTCCTTGGCCTTGACGACCAGTTCGGCATATTCGCCGGGACGATGATCGCTTTTT
>JAGWJK010000149.1 GCA_028865845.1 Rhizobiaceae bacterium | reverse complement strand
CGGACGACTTCTTGCGGCGATCGGGACCCATGGAGCGATCGAGCAGGGTTTCGCGAGCGACGACATCGCCTGCGTTTTCCAGGTCGAGCGTGAAGGTGGAGGGCGCAAAGAATGCGCGTACAGAATCAAGAACAGCGGCCATCTCGGCCTCCCGTGCCCAATACCGTTGTTGTCAGCGGCAATGTTTCGAAAAATTGTGAAGCTGCCGCCCCGCTACGGGGCGGCGAGGACAGACCTTAAATAACGTAGGCCTTCAGCGGCTCGAAGCCGTTGAACGCAACCGCCGAATAGGTCGTCGTATAGGCACCGGTGCCCTCGATCAGAACCTCGTCGCCGATGGTGAGCGTCACCGGCAGCGGATAGAGGTTCTTTTCATAAAGCACATCGGCCGAATCGCAGGTCGGGCCCGCGATGACGCAGGCTTCCATCTCGTCGCCGTCGCGCTCCGTGCGGATTGGGTAGCGGATCGCTTCGTCCATCGTTTCGGCGAGACCGCCGAACTTACCGATGTCGAGGAAAACCCAACGAGCGGCATCGTTGTCCGACTTCTTGGAAATCAGGACGACTTCAGCCTTGATCACACCGGCGTTGCCAACCATGCCGCGGCCCGGCTCGATGATCGTGTGCGGGATCTGGTTGCCGAAATGGGCGCGCAGAGCAGCAAAGATCGCCTTGCCATAGGCTTCGGCCGACGGGACGTCGCGCAGGTACTTGGTCGGGAAACCACCGCCCATGTTGACCATCTTCAGGTGGATACCCTGCTTGGCCAGAGAAACGAAGACGCGCTTGGCATCGGCAAGAGCCGCATCCCAGGCATCGACCTTGGTCATCTGCGAGCCGACGTGGAAAGACACGCCGTAGGATTCCAGGCCCAGCTGATGGGCATAGACGAGCACGTCGACGGCCATCTGCGGAACGCAGCCGAACTTGCGCGACAGCGGCCATTCGGCGCCTTCGCCATCCGTCAGAACGCGGCAGAATACGCGGGCGCCGGGAGCGGCACGGGAAATCTTTTCGACTTCCTCGTGGCTGTCGACGGCGAAGAGGCTGATGCCAAGTGCATGCGCACGAGCGACATCGCGCTCCTTCTTGATGGTGTTGCCGTAGGAGATGCGGGCAGGCGTCGCACCGGCGTCGAGCGCCATTTCGATTTCGGCGACGGACGCGCAATCGAAGTTGGAGCCGAGGCTGGCGAGCAGGCGCAGCACTTCCGGAGCCGGATTGGCCTTCACGGCATAGTAGATCGCGCTGTCCGGCATGGCATGACGGAAGGCGTGAAAATTGTCGCGGACGACATCGAGATCAACCACCAGGCAGGGACCGTCCGGACGTCGGGTAGCGAGAAAGTCGCGAATACGTTGCGTGGTCATGTCAATTCCCTTTTCAATTCCAGTAGCTCCGGGGAAAACCCCAGAGGACAAAGGGCGACGCTCATTCGCTCAGGTACCAGCCGGTGGAGACCCCGGAACCGTGCAAATGCGCGAAGCGCGGATGATGAACCAGTGCCGCAAGCGGCGCTAATTCGGCTTTGTCTGCCATGGATTGGAGGGAATATCCCAACCGCACTTCCGGCAATGATGGTGTGCCTCTTCAGTAACCCCGGCTGATGGAAAGCCGGGAGAGAACAAAAAGGCCCGCACCGTCGTTGCTTCAGATGTCCTCGCATTTTCCGGTTGGCCGGAATAGCGACTGGAGGGGTTAATTCCAGGTACCTTACCGAATTTCTCACCACATCGAGGTTCGGCGGACACCCACGGGCACGTGCGACTTTGGGCTGACCCCGAAATAAGAATATTCGCGGTCATAATCAAGAATTTTTTTGACCCATTTCCAAAAAAGATAATTGAACAAATCAACGCGTTTTGTTCAACATCTTGAAACAGCTAGGGAGAGCTTCGCCATGGATACCTTAACCCGGATTCGCGCCTTTATCGACGTGGTCGAAGCCGAAGGGTTTTCGGCTGCTGCGCGCAAGACCGGCCGTTCCAAGGCGCTGCTTTCCAAATATGTGCGCGAACTGGAAGACGAACTCGGCGCTCTCCTCCTCAACCGCACCACACGTCAATTCTCCCTGACGGAAGCCGGCCACACCTATTATCGCACCGCCTCGGACATCCTGAAGGAGATCGACAACCTGGCCGACCTCGTGCGCGAGAGCAATCAACAGCTCAAGGGCCGTCTGCGCGTCTCGGTACCGCGCACCTTCGTCGATGCGGATGTCGGACAGTCGCTGATCGACTTCGCCAAGGAGAATCCGGACCTGGCGCTGGAGATTGCCGCCGACGACCGATTCGTCGATCTGATCGAGGAAGGCTTCGACGTCGCCGTGCGCGTCACCAAGCTGGAGGATTCCGGCATGATCGCCCGCAAGATCTCCGATTTCCGCACTCATATCTGCGCAACCCGGGAATTCATCGATCAGCATCAGCCGCTCGACCACCCGAACGATCTCGCGCGCGTCCCCTTCATCATCGACACCAACAATCGATCACAGAACAGCATCCGCTTCGTCAATCCGGACAGCTCGTCCTTCAGCGTCGCGATCAACGGACCGATCGAGGTCAACAGCCCGCATGCCACGCTTCGTGCCGCCATTTCCGGCCTCGGCGTCGCCCTAGTGCCCGATTTCATCGGCCGCAAGGCAATCGAAAGCGGCCAATTGCTGACGCTGTTCAACGACTATACGCCGACGGATCGCGGCATCTATGCGGTCTACCCGCACCGGCGTTATCTCCCGGCCAAGGTGCGCATCTTCGTCGACTACCTGCATAACTGGTTTCGGCGTCATGGCTGAGCGTTTCGGCCGCAGCCGCCGGTCCCAATTCCGTCTCATTTCCTGACCAGAAGTCGGGATGAATCAATGCTCACGAGACCGATCGGACGCATGAGAAAATCCATCACCGTTTACTTTGCGGCCCTAGCCGCAGGCCTGACGCTCGCGCCCGTCGCCGCGATGGCGCATCCGCATATTTTCGTGGAGGCGCGCCTGGAAGTTCTGGCCGGTCCCGACGGCAACATACAGGAACTGCGCAACGTCTGGCGCTTCGACGAGGTCTTTTCTTCTTCTGTACTGATGGACTTCGACAAGAACACCAACCTGAAGCTCGACCCGGACGAGCTGAAGGAAGTCGGCAAGACGGTGCGCGATTCGCTCGTCGACTACGACTACTACACAAACCTGACGCTCAACGGCAAACCCATCAAGGTCAACAAGCCTGACGTCATCAACGTCGACTACAAGGACGGCCAGTTGCTGATGTTCTTCGCCGTCAAGCCGTCGGAGCCGATGCCGATGAAGGGCAACAGGCTGAGCTTCGGCATCTATGATCCGACGCTCTACACCTCGATCGATTTTCCCGACGACAAGCAACTCGTCACCGAAGGCGACGCCTTCAAGTCGTGCAAGAGCCAGGTCGTCCGTCCCGATCCCGATCAGGTCATCGCCGAGAACAAGACGACGCTGACCGACGCCTTCTTCAACGATCCGACCGGAACGACGATGTCGAAGCTCTTCGCAACGCGGATAGACGTCCAATGCTGATGGCGCGGACATGGCGGCTGCTTGCCGCCGCGGCTCTTGCCTTCCTGACGGCCGCGGGCCTTGCACACGCAACGGGATCGCCCCTCGGCATCGGCACGGCCGAACCGAGCTTCCAGCCGATCGGCGGACCGCTGGCGCCGATCTTCCTCTATGTGAACTACGAGCAGCAGGCCTTCTACAGGGCGCTTACCAAATCGATCGAGGCCATGCGCCAGGACCCCTGGCAGCTGTGGACGCTCATCGGCCTGTCCTTTGCCTACGGCATCTTCCATGCCGCCGGACCCGGCCATGGCAAGGCGGTCATCTCCTCCTACATGGTCGCAAACGAGATCGAGCTGAAACGCGGCATCGTCATCTCGTTCATCTCCGCCTTCATCCAGGGCATCGTCGCCGTGCTCGTCGTCGGCGCCGCCTACTTTGTTTTGCGCGGTTCCGGCATCACCATGACAATGGCGACCAATGCCATGGAGATCACCAGTTTCGTCATGGTCATCCTCTTTGGTGGCTGGCTCTTGTTTCGCAAGCTGCGTTCGATGATCCAGGAGCGGCCGCGGCGGCGGGAGGTGCAGCTGGCGACTTCGGCCGGACCGATCAGCATGTCGCTGTTCGACGACGGTGCCGCAAGTCCAGGCAGGCCAATGAAGCTGTCCCGCTTCGGCGCCTCGCAGCAAGCCGCCAGCCAGTACAATTGCGACGACCCGGCCCATACAACGGGCAACGGTCTCGTCTGCGAGACCTGCGGCCATTCGCACCTGCCGGACCCGAAGATGCTGTCGAATGAAAATTTCAGCGTCCGCGAAGCCTGGTCGGCAATCGTCACCGTCGGGCTTCGCCCCTGCTCCGGCGCGCTGCTGGTCATGACCTTTTCGATGCTGAACGGCCTCTATCTCGGCGGACTGCTCTCCGTGCTCGCCATGTCGGTCGGCACTGCGCTCACCGTCTCGCTGCTCGCCATCATCGCCGTTTTTGCCAAGAGCACGGCCGTTCATTTCAGCGGTCGCGGCTCCAGGCTTTCGGCATGGGTCGGCAACGGCATCGAAATCATTGGGGCCCTGCTGGTGATTTGCACCGGCGTCCTTCTGCTCGGCGCCTCGCTGCAAACCTGATCTGGTCGATTATTTGCCGTGGCGGCGCTGATAGCCGGCCCGCAGCCAGAACACGAGGAAGAAGCCCAGGATAACGAGGACGCCGAAGGCGGTACCGAGCCAGGGTGAGATATTGCCGAGCCAGACGATGACGTCGGGCATGAAATAGAGCAGGGCCATCGCCACCAGCAGGATGATGGCGGCGGCGATCGCCGTCGAGCGGGTTTCCGTCTTTTTATCCATCACGATGCCAGTCCTTCGCCTATCCTTCGCCGCGCGCCTGCTTTAGTCACCGAACGCACGTAGCTGCGAAGGCATGGAGCGGTTCAGCTTTTCAACGACGCTGAAAACCGCCCCATCTTTTCGTTTTTCGCAATTCCTGGCGGAAAACCGCTGCGCACTTTTCCCCGGATTGCTTAGGCCAGCCGCCGCGGAAAGGCAACCGGCCACTCGCCCGATCGGAAATCAGACCTTGGCGCTCGCGACCGTCGCCTCGATATGGTCGACCAAGGCGTCGGCGAGGCCGAGCCTGCCGGCGAGCAGATCGAGATAGCCACGCTCGGCCCGCGAATCCGGCTCGATTGCCAGGCGCGATGCGGCGTAGAGCTGTACACGCTGTTCCTCGGTGCTCGCGGACGCGACGATGGCGTCGAGATCGACGGGGTTTGCGAGTTCCTTCTCAAAAAACGCTTCTGCCTCCGCGCCTACGCCCGACTGCTGAACCTTGCCGAGAATATGCTGCCGCTCGGCATCGTCGATATGCCCATCGGCACGCGCCGCTGCGATCATCGCGCGGATCAGCGACAGCGCGAACTCGTTGCTGGCAACGGCCGGCGCCGTGCTAAAGCCGGAATCGGAAGGCGGCGGCAGCAATTGAGGCTCGGCCCCCGCGGATTGCGGTGCCGGCTGTGGTGTGCTGCCCGCCTGGTAATTCTTATAGGCCTGGTAGCCGAGCCCGGCGATGGCTGCGAGACCACCAAGGGTCAAGGCATTGCCTGCGATCCCTCGTCCCGTCTTGGTACCGAGCAAGAGGCCGGCAATGGCGCTGGTCGCCATGGGATTGTCCCTCGCGAGATTGATGGCTTCCGTTGCCTTGTCTCTCACGCTTCCCTGCATCCCCGGCACTTGCGACCCCAGGAATTGGTCCAAAAGCTTGCGGGCGTCGATCATGATGATGGTCCTCCGTCCTTGTCATGGCAGAACGGAGATAGGAACCATCCTTGAAAATACAAAGACGCTAAAATGAAAAAGAGCGCGTATGGAGACCATACGCGCCCTGATATCCGTGTCGCAAAAGGCTCAAGCCTTCAGCGCGGCAGCTTCCGCGGCAAGCTTGGTGATCCCCGCCCAGTCGCCGGCCGCAACCAGTTCCTTTGGGGCAACCCAGGAACCGCCGACGCAGACGACGTTCGGGAGCGACAGGTAATCATTGGCATTCTTCAGCGAAACGCCGCCAGTCGGGCAGAACAGCGTGCCGGCGAGCGGCGAGGACAGCGCCTTCAGATAGGCTGCACCGCCAGCCTGCTCGGCCGGGAAGAACTTCAGGACCTTGTAGCCTTCCTCGCGAAGCGCCATGACTTCACTCGCGGTTGCAGCACCGGGCAACAGCGGCACATGGGAATCGCGGGCGACGTCGAGCAGTTCCTGCGTCGTGCCGGGGCTAACGATGAACTTGGAGCCGGCCGCAACCGCTGCTTCCCACTGCGCGACGTTCAGGATCGTGCCGGCACCGACTTCGGCGCCTTCGACCTCGTCGGCAACTGCACGGACCGCGTCGAGCGCGCCAGCCGTGCGCAGCGTGATCTCGATCGCCCTCAGGCCGCCGGCGACCAGCGCGCGAGCGAGCGGCACGGCCGATTTCGCGTCTTCGACGATGAGCACCGGAACGACGGGCTGCAGTTTCAGGATGGAAAGAAGCTTTTCGGTTTTTTCGCCCATGGCGGCGCGCTCCTCTAAAACGATTAGAATCCGGGTTTTCGAATAGCCCTCCGAACACGCCTTGTCGAGATAAAAGCTAAGTCCGGAGAGAATGGTAGGAAATCGCAAAAACTTCCGCTAGTCTGCCGCCACACGATGCTGGTGGAGCATGTCGGGCGCATGGCAAAAGAGATCGAGCGGAAATTTTTGGTCCGTGGCGACCAATGGCAGGGCCTCGTTTCCGAAAAATTGACGCTGAAGCAGGCCTATGTCGCCTCCATGGAGGATCGTTCCGTTCGCGTGCGCCTGACGAACGAGACGAGAGCGACCCTGACGATGAAAATCGGCAGGGCGATGACGCGCGACGAGTTTGAATATGAGATCCCGGTCGGCGATGCCGAGGAGCTGATCGGCAATGCCATCGGCCTGGTCATCGAGAAAACCCGCTACAAGGTGCCTTTCAAGGGATTTGTCTGGGAAGTCGATGTTTTTCGCGGTGCGCATCGCGGCCTGGTGATCGCCGAGGTCGAGATGAAGGATGAAAGCGACGACCCGGAATTGCCGGACTGGCTCGGCCGCGAAGTGACCGGTGAATATCGCTACTCCAACCAAGCGCTCGCGACGCAGTTCGAACAGGAATACGATGAGTTATCGCATTCGGCCTGACAAGGCTCTCGATGACGAGGTGCATGCCGTGGCTGCACAGCAGCTCGGCAAGGCGATGGCGGCACTTATCGATCGGCCCGAAGGACTGCATGAAGCGGTCCATGCCGCCCGCAAGAACATCAAGCGCGTGCGCGCGCTTTATCGGCTGGTTGCCCGCAGAGCGCCCGAGTTTCAGCGTCGGGAAAACGACAGGCTGCGCGAGATGGCGCGAACCCTCTCCGGCATGCGCGACGCCACGGCTCTGATCGAAGTCAGCCACTATCTGCAGGAGACGGCCACCTCGCAAGACGAAGCCGAATCGCTCGCCCGCATGACCGGCATGCTGACATCGAGGCGCGATCGTCTGGCGGAGGAAGAGACCGAACTCGAGGCAAAGGCGAATGCGGCCGTCGCGACCTGCGGCGACGCGCTTGCAGCGCTCAATGATGTCTCCTTCGAATGCGGCCGGCGGGCGACAGCCCGCCTCTTTGGTGGCAGCTGGCTGAAAACCTGCCGCAAGGCGGCGCAGGCGCTGTCGCACTGTCGTGCCGAAGGGCACGCCGACCAGTTCCACGATCTGCGCAAACGCAGCCAGGATTACTGGATGCACCACGCCCTGCTGCGCGACATCTGGCCGGCGGCCATGCATGCGAAACAGGTCGAAGCCAAAGCGCTGGTCGATGTGCTCGGCCGCTATCTCGACCTTTCCATGCTCTCCGAAGTCGCCGATCGTGAGCCGCATCTCTTCGACGACGCGCAAGATCGCGCTCGACTGATTGAAGCCATCATATCGCGCCAGCAGACGGCCCGCACCGACGCGCTTGAACGGGCGGAATGGGTATTTGCCGATGATCCCGACAAGGAAGCGCACACGATCAAGCGCCTATGGCTCGAAGCCGGCGATTGAGGGC
>JAGWJK010001271.1 GCA_028865845.1 Rhizobiaceae bacterium | reverse complement strand
TGAGGGCACGATGCCCGGCGGAGGTGCTGCCGCCACACTGCTGACGCTCGGCTATGATCCCGATAGAGGCAAGTATATCGGCACATGGATCGGCAGCATGATGAACCACATGTGGATCTATGAGGGCAATCTGCACGAGGACGGCCGCACGTTGGTGTTGGAGACCAACGGTCCGGATTTCGAGCACGAGGGCCAGTCGGCCACCTATCGTGAAGCCATCACATTCATCAATGACAATGAGCGCACGTTTACGTCCAGCGTCCGCCAGCCGGATGGAAGCTGGACGGCGTTCATGGTCGCCAATTATCGCCGCAAACAATAGGGAGAGAGAGATGGCCGATAAGGGATATTTCGTCTGGTACGAACTGATGACGTCAGACATGGCAGCAGCCGAAACCTTCTACAAGACGGTCGTCGGCTGGGACGCCAAGGATGCCGGCATGCCGGAAGTGGAGATGGCCTACACTCTGTTCAGCGCAGGCGCTGGCCCTGTGGCCGGGCTGATGATCCTGCCGGAGGAAGCCAAAGCAATGGGCACGCCGCCGTGCTGGACCGGCTATATCGGCGTGCCGAATGTCGACGAAGCGGCAAAGACCATCGCCGATAAGGGCGGCAAGATCTACCGCGAGCCGGGTGATATCCCCGGCGTCGGCCGTTTCGCCGTCGTCGCCGATCCTTATGGCGCAGCCTTCTGCATCTTCACGCCGCTGCCCGGTCAGGATTGGGAGCCGGCTGCTCCGGATACGCCCGGCTACATCGGCTGGCACGAGCTCTACGCCGGCGACGGTCCGAAGGCCTTCGATTTTTACCGTGACATGTTCGGCTGGGAGCACAGCTCCGATTTCGACATGGGGCCGATGGGCGTCTACAAGATCTTCAAGATCAACGGGCGCGACTTCGGCGGGATCATGACCAAGACCGCCGAGATGCCGATGGCCGCCTGGAACTTCTATTTCAACGTGCCGGCCATCGATTCGGCGGTTGAGCGCGTTCGCGAGTCCGGCGGCAAGATCGTCAACGGCCCCATGGAAGTCCCCGGCGGCAGCTGGATCGTCCAGTGCCTCGACCCGCAGGGTGCATTTTTCTCGCTGGTCGCACCCGCACGGTGAAGCCTATCTCCACTTAAGGAGACATTCGCGTCGACCTTCTCCCCGCTGGGGAGAAGGTTTTTTATCGCTTCAAACTACCCAAAATCCCGCGGACCAGTGCCCGGCCGACCTGTGTCGCGACGGTCCTCGCCATGCTTTTCATTGCAGCTTCCAGGACCGTCTCGCGCTGGTAGCCGGAACGGCCCCGCGGCGCGGGCTTGCTGCCGCCGAAATCGGGAAGGGTCCAGCCGCCGCCGGCCGTGCCGGGATTTTCCTTGGAGGCCGCCTGATCCGCCGCCTGGCGGGCGCGGGCAGTCAGGATTTCATAGGCGGATTCGGGATCGACATCCTGATCGTAGAGACCGGCGACCGGGCTCTCCTCCATGATCGCCTCGCGTTCGGCATTGTTCAACGGCCCGATGCGTCCCGACGGCGGCCGGATCAGCGTGCGCTCGACGATCGAGGGCACGCCCTTGCCCTCGAGCATGGAAACCAGCGCCTCGCCGGTGCCGAGCGTGGTAATGACCTCGGCGCAGTTGAAAGCGGGGTTGGGACGGAAGGTTTCGGCCG
>JAGWJK010001270.1 GCA_028865845.1 Rhizobiaceae bacterium | reverse complement strand
ACAGGCGTCGGGATTGATCTCAAGCTCGATCGCCGGCTGTCCGCGCAACCCGTGCCGGCGCCGCGCCTCCATCACCAGTCCTTCGTCCAGCAGCCTATCGACGATGCGTGCGATCGCAGGCTTCGTGAACCCGGTTTGCCGTGCAATCTCCGCTCTCGAGATCGGCGCCTGGCGATGAATGCACCGCAGGATGACCGCACGGTTATACTCGCCCGCCTCTTCGACGTTGGCACCGGAAAGATCGAAGGGGTGATGGGCATCGTCCATTTGTTGCATTGTCAAAGCAGCCTCGAAGTCATTGTCGCCAGCTCCGTACACGCAAATCTCTTGAGCCGTAATCTCATCCTTTCACGGCCCCGCTTGTCATGGCCCCGAGGATGAGGCGCTGCAGGGAGAGAAAGGCGACGATGGCGGGGACGACCGATATCAGGCAGGCGGCTGCCAGCAACTGCACCGACGAGTCGGTCTGCATGCCCTTGAAGTTGAAGATACCGACGCCGATCGGCATCAGATTGTTTTGGGTGAGCAGCAGAAACGGCACAAGGAACTGCGACCAGCCCGCGATGACCGTGATGATGAACACGGAAGCGATGCCCGGCGCGGACAATGGCAGGATGATGCGCCAAAAGACCGAAAAGCGATTGCAACCGTCGATCATGGCGGCTTCGTCGAGGCTTCTCGGTATGCCGTCCACCGCACTTTTGAGAAGCCATGTCGCCAGTGGTACACCAAGCGCGATATAGACCATGACCACGGCAAAATGGGTATCAAGCAACCCCAGCCGGTTCATATAGCGATAGAGCGGCACCATGATCACCAGCGGCGAGATCATCTGGAACAACAGCAGCCCCATCATCGACAGGCCCTTGCCACGAAAGTGAAACCGGGAAAAGGCGTAGGCGGCCGGCAGCGCGACAATCAGGACGCCAAGCCCGCTTAGCGACGCAAGCTTCAGGCCGTTCCAGAGATAGATTGGAAAATAGCCGTTGCTCAGCACCGAGACGAAGTTATCGAGCGTCGGATTCTTGGGGATGTAACGGGCGACGCCAAGATAGATCTCCCGACGATCGCGCAACGCGAGCGACAGCAAATAGGACAATGGCCCGGCAAAGAATACGAACATTACCAGCATGAAAAGGTAGCTGACGGCATCGCCCCAGCGGCTTCCCGTTCTGACACTCATGTTTCGTCCTCCTTCGGCAGGAACGAGGCGTAGACGAAGGCAAGCCCGAGGCTGATGAAGAGCATCAGCACGGAGAGCACGCTACCGCCGGACAGGTCGTAATTGCGGAACACGATGTTGAAGACGTAGAGGGATATGACTTCCGTTGCCCGGCCCGGCCCCCCACCCGTCAGCGTGATGATCGCGTCGAAGGTGTTGAGCGTCATGATCGTGATCAGGATCATGTTGACGAGGATCGCGGCGCGCAGCTGCGGCAAGGTTATGAAAAACAGCTGCTGGCCGGAACTGGCGCCATCCACCTCGGCTGCTTCATAGAGCGATGGATCGACGGCCTTCAGCGCCGCGTACATCACCACCATCGAGAAGGCCGTCCCGCGCCAGATGTTCGACAGCAGCGCCGACCAGGGGGCGATCAGCGGGTCGGAAAGCCAGGCGACCGGCGGAATATGGCCGAGGCGGAGGATGCTGTTGAGCG
>JAGWJK010001269.1 GCA_028865845.1 Rhizobiaceae bacterium | reverse complement strand
CGACGCCCAGGTCACCCTTGTGCACGGGCGCTCCAGCCAGTTGCAGGAATGGCTTCTGTCAGGTCGCATCGACATGGTGATCATGTTCGATGCTCCATCGTCGGCTATGCTGGAGATCGAGACGCTGGTCGAGGAAGATCTTTACCTCGTCGGATCCCGAAGCCTGATAATCGATGCATCGCCGATCCCCTTGGAGAAGATCGCGTCACTTCCGATGATCATCCCAAGCAGACCGCATGCGGTTAGGGTCATTCTCGACGGAGAGCTCGCCCGGCTTGGGTTGAAGCTTGACATCGTCTTCGAACTCGATCCCCTCGACACGATGTTCGACCTAGTTCGCGATAGCCTCGGATATACGGTCGCTTCAAAGAGAACGCTAAAATCGAAGGGTAGTGACGAAGGACTTCTCACAAGAAAGATCGTAGGACCGGAGCTCACTCTGGCAGTGCAGATCGTTCGCCCGTCGCGACGCCTGAACAACCGTTTGCATGAGGCGGCGTTCCGCATCCTTCGAGAACTAAGCCTGGGATTCCTGCGCAAATGAAGTCAGGACTTGCGCGCAGTGCCGTCACCGTACCGACCTACCTCGTTCACCACTCTCTCGGGCCTGCCATCCAGAAAGGCCGCGATCAGGGAGATGGCATCGGCATAATAAGCCCCGAGCATATCTCGTGTGAAATAACCGAGATGGGGAGTGATCACCACGTTCGGCAGTGTCCGGATCGGGTGGTCCGGAGGCAAGGGCTCCTGCTCGAAGACGTCGAGACCCGCCCCCGCGATCGCCCCGGACCGGAGGCACGCGACAAGTGCCACTTCGTCTATGAGAGCGCCGCGCGCTGTATTCACGATGAATGCGCTCGGCTTCATGGATCGAAGCTCGGCTTCGCCGACGATGCCGCGCGTTCGCTCGCTGAGCGCGAGGTGCACGGACAGGAAATCGCTGGTACGGAACAGGCTCTCCTTGTCGATCCATTCGACGCCGGCCGCGCGGGCCTGGTCGACCGTCAGGTTCTGGCTCCAAGCCTGCAGCTTCATGCCGAAGGCCTTTCCAATTTCTGCGACCTGACGGCCGATTCCGCCTAAACCGAGAACGCCGAGTGTCTTTCCGCGCAGAGATATTCCCATCTCGTGCTGCCAACCTCCCTGGCGCATAAGACGGTCCTCCATCGCGATCCCACGGGCAAGCGCGATGATCAATCCCCAGGTGAGTTCGGCTACACCGCCACCACCCACGGATCCGACAGGGGTATTCGACACGGCAATCCCGCGAGCTGCGGCCGTCTCGACGTCGACAGTATCGTAGCGCTTCCCTGTAACGACGATGTACTTCAGCCGTGGAAGGGCCGTCAGCAACCCTCTGGGTATTGGCATCCGTTCCCGGAGCGTGCAGATGACGTCGAAGTCCGCAAGTGCGTCGGCCGCCTCCTCCGGCACTGCAAGCGGGCGATCGAAGACCACGACGTTCGCCCGTTCCTTCAGAGCGGACCAATCCGCGACCGTTTGCGAGATGCCGAGGTAGTCGTCCAGCACGGCAATGTTCGTCTTCATTCCTGTCAGTCCCCTTCAGCCAACCGGCATACCCATTTAAGCGGCACTAATCTCGCCGCCATTCCTCGGCCCATATCTGAAGCGGGTCGAGCGTTCCCTGCCGGAAGTCC
>JAGWJK010001268.1 GCA_028865845.1 Rhizobiaceae bacterium | reverse complement strand
GTTCGGCGTCCACCATACGACTTCGCCGGCCATCGCAACGCTGCTCAAAAGCGACGCTGCCGAAAATGCAACGGCCGTGACTGCCGCCATTCTATATCTGCTCATCGTTTCCTCCTCTGTGGACGGCACAAACACCGCCACGTTTTTCCTCCGGCCAGAAACTGGCACCCCCACTTATGAAACCGCGCGCCTTTCCGCTTCGAACGACGCAACATCCGGTGACCGGGCCGGGCCCAGCACATTGGCATTCATCGTCAACGCCTTCATGAAGCCGACTGTATAGGCGTGGCCGGCATGCCACGGCGCCGGGCAATCCAGCGCCGGCACATGATCAGGCACCATGACGCCGTCAAAGCCCTCGTCGCGCAGCACCCGCACGATCTCCGCCATGTCGACGTCCCCATCGTCGACGAAGCTTTCGACATAATGCGGAACCTTGCCGCGCACGTTGCGGAAATGGACATAGGCGATGGCGCCGGCGCGGGCGAAATGCCGCGTCGTCTTGTAGATGTCGCCATCGATCATCTCGGCAAGCGAACCGATGCAGAATTCGAGCGCATTGGCCGGGCTTGGCGCCAGCGCCAGCAGCCGCTCATATTTGGCGTGGCTGTTGACGAGGCGGGCCGTGCCGCGCAGCCGCTCCACCGGCGGATCGTCCGGATGCGCGGCGAGCCGCACATTCGCCTTTTCGGCAACCGGCACCAGCTCCTTCAGGAACCAGGCGAAGCGCGCCCAGAGCTCCGGCTCGCTGACAGTAGCCGGTTGCGCGCCCGCGATCGCCGGACGATAACGCATGTTCATGATCGTGCCGTCCGGAAGCGGGCTCTGGGCGTCGAACTCATCGGCATTGAAGACGGCAGTCATAGCGCCACCGCGGGCGATGCGCTTCTGCTGCCAGCCCCAGACGCCGGCCAGCGAGAAATTATAGCCGATCATCGTAATGCCCGCCCTGCCGGCATCGCGCACCAGCTGCTTCAGCCCATCCATCTGCTCGAACTTCTTCGGCCCGTCGAGCAGGATATCAGACCAGAAATTCGGCGAGATATTCTCCATCGCCGCAACCGCCAGACCATGACGACCACACATCGCCACGATGTCGGCCATGCGCTCGTAACTCCACAAAGGCGCGTCGATGCACTCGCCGTTGAGCGGGCCGACACCCTCGCGATAGGGATCACCCTGCGAGTTCCGGCCGTAATCGGTGAGATGCACGACGACGTCGCTGACGCCGAGCTGGGCCGCGTAACGCGCCCCCTCCTCGCTCAGGCGATCGCCGCTGAGTGTCAGACCTACCCTCACCACGTCCTCCCTAGACGATGCTGGCAATCTCGATCAACTAGTTCAAATTTGAAACTCGTCAATTCTTTAGTAAACTTGCGACAAGAGTGTTTCACTGTCAATTCCCTGACGCGACTCACTTTTTCGACGCATTCGAAAGTGTCGCAGCGCCCGAGGCCACGCCGCTGGTATTCATGCTGCCGTCGAACAGCGGCACGTTGTAAGGGGCGTAGGGATAACGCGCGCAGGCTTCCTCGATCAGCTCGACGCCAAGGCCGGGCGCGGTCGGGGCGAGAATGGCGCCATCCTCGAACTGCAGCGTCTCGTTGACCAGCTCCTTGCGCCAGGGCACGTCGATCGAGACCGTCTCGAAAATCGAGA
>JAGWJK010000148.1 GCA_028865845.1 Rhizobiaceae bacterium | reverse complement strand
CGAAGATGGTCTTGTAGACCTCTTTGATCGATTCGGAGATGAACTCGGTCGGATTGTAGACGATGCGATATTCAAGTCCCTGGGGGAAATCCTGGGACAGGTCCTTCATCGTCTTCTCGATCTCGGCGGCAGCATCGAGCGCATTGGTGCCGGGGCGGGCGAAGATGCCGAGCGCAACGGCGGGACTGCCGTTCAGATAGCTGTTGGTGACATAATCCTGCGCACCGAGTTCGACGCGCGCCACGTCCTGTAACTGCACAAGCCGGCCGCTATCGGTCGCCTTGACGATGACGTAGCGGAATTGTCGGGGATCGGAAAAGCGGCCCTGGGTCGTCACCGTATATTGGAAGGCGTTGGTGCCGGAGACCGGCGGACCGCCGATCGAGCCGCCGGATACCTGGACGTTCTGATCGCGCAGCGCCTGCACGATATCGCCTGAGGTCATGCCGTAGGCGGAAAGCTTCTCCGGATCGAGCCAGATACGCAGCGAATATTGCCGCTCGCCGAAGAGCTGCACGTCGCCGACGCCACCAAGCCGGACGAGAAGGTCGCGGATGCGCGTGCGGGCATAGTTGGAAATATAAAGCTGGTCATAGCGATTGTTCGGCGACAGCAGATGCACGACCATCATCAGGTCGGGCGAGCTCTTGATCGTCGTGACACCGATACGGCGCACATCGTCCGGCAGTCGCGGCTCGGCGATCGCGACGCGGTTCTGCACCAGCACCTGCGCCTTGTCGAGGTCGGTGCCGAGCTTGAAGGTGATGGTCAACGCCATCGAACCGTCGGCGCTGGAGTAGGAGGACATATAGAGCATGTCCTCGACCCCGTTGACCTCCTGCTCGATCGGCGTCGCCACCGTGTCGGCGATCGTCTGGGCATCGGCGCCCGGATAGGAGGTGCGCACGACGATGGTCGGCGGGGCGACTTCCGGATATTGCGCGACCGGAAGCTGGAAATAGGCTATGCTGCCGACGATCAGCAGCACGATGGACAGGACCGACGCGAAAATCGGTCGGTCGACGAAAAAGTGAGAAAATCTCATTGGTCCGTTCCTCCAGTCGAGTCGGACCCCTGGGCGGATGCCTGTGCCGGCGCTTCACGATCCATCGCGCTCTGCGGCAGATCGATCAATTGCGGCGCGACCTTCACGCCCGGCCGAATACGCATCAGGCCGTTGACGACGATGGTTTCATCCCCGGTCATGCCGCTGCGGATGACGCGATAGCCGTAGAGCTTCGGTCCAAGCCGCACCGACTTCGGCGTGACGTTGCCATCGGCACCGACGACGTAGACCACGCGCTGATCCTGGTCCGCGCCGATCGCTTCGTCGGGAACGAGGACGGCCTTGTAGCTATTGGAACCCGACACCTGGATGCGGCCGAAAAGGCCGGGCTGCAGGATGAAATTCGGATTGGGGAAGCGGGCGCGTACCCGGATCGTGCCGCTTTCGTTGTCGACGCGGTTTTCGGCGAAATCGAGCTTGCCCTTGAACGGCTGCTGGCGCGGATCTGCAATCGTTACGGTGACGTCGAGGCCGCCGCCACCCTGCTGCAGGACACTGCCGTTCTTGCGCGCTTCGTCGGCATAGGAGAGCAGCCGGCGTTCGTCGACATCGAAGTAGAAATCGATCGGATCGAGCGAAACGATGCTCGTGAGCACGGTCTGGTCGGCCTGGACGAGGTTGCCCACCGAAATCAGCCGGCGGTCGATACGGCCGCTCAGCGGCGCGGTGATCTTGGTATATTCCATGTCGAGCTGCGCACGATCGACGGCCGCCTGCGCACCGCGGACATTCGCCTGCGCCGAGATCAGATCACGGCGGCGGTCATCGAGATTGGAGGCCGACAAGCTGCCGGTGCCGGCGAGCGCCTGCGTGCGCTGGAATTGCGCGTCGGCATTGGTCAGCGTCGATTTTGCGACTTCCAGCGCGGCATTGGCCTCGTTCAGCGCGTTGATATAGGGCCGCTGGTCGATGACGAAGAGCAGGTCCCCCTGCTTCACCATGGTGCCGTCCTGGAAATGAACCTCCTGCAGATAGCCGCCGATGCGAGAGCGGACGGAGACTTCATCGACCGCCTGGAAGCGTCCGATGAATTCGTCGCTGTCGATGACATCGCGGACGACGGGCTTGGCGACCGTGACCGGTGCGGCGGGCGGCGCGCCCTGAGGCAAGGCCGGAGCATTGAGGAAAAGAACGATTGCGCAGCTTACCAGAGCAACGCGCGCCAGCATCGTCGGCATGGAAGACCCCCTGAAACGAATAGAACATCGACGGCAGAAACTGCCGCCCTCAAACGTCATGTCTGCCTGCAGTCCTGCTGAAGAAGCCCGTCGCCGACAAGCGGCTGATTAAAACCCCACGAGGCTTCTTCGGTCGTCCCTATGCGTGCCCGACCATCGGTCAGGCGCTTCCGAAATGAATGTATAAACAGTTTCTCGAAATGGACAACAGCCTATCTAACAGCTTGCAACTATGTGTTTTTGCTAATGTGGCGATGCGCGCAATGGCTGGGCGCGGTATGACAGCAGATCCCGACTTCGAGGTGACGGGCGGTGGGAAATCGAGCAGCAATTACGGGCGAAAGTCTGCATTTTTGTGCCCAGCACGCAGCCTTCGGCCTATTCTCGTTAGAATACGCTGTATCGCAGATGCAGGATATCGCCCGTCATCCGCTCGACGGTGTCGAGCTTCAATTTAACGGCGGCATCGACAGGCCTGTCGAAGGTCGTCGGCATGTCAGCGCCCCCGTCGGCGACAGGCAGAATGAGCAGGCTGATCTCGTCGATCAGCCCCGCCGACAGAAAGGCGCCGTTGATCCCGCCACCGCCTTCGAGCAGCAGCCTTTTCACCCCGAATTCCTCACCGAGGCGCTCGACCGCGAGCGGCAGATCGATGTCATCCCGACCCGCGAAGATGTAAGAGATGCCGTCGCGGCGCAATTCCGCCAGATGATCGTCGGAGACGGTCTCGACGAGGATCATGATGATGGGATCGCCGTTGATGCGGCCGATGTTGAGATGCAGCTTGCCGCCCTGATCGACGGCAATGGCATAGGGACCCGTGTCGGCACCGGGCGCTTTCCAGCCGGTGCGCGGGAAAACCTGATCGGCAACGGCCGGATTGGGGTCGCCTTCGGCGAAATCCGCCATCGTCACCCGGCCGACGATCCAGGCATCGCCATTCAAACTCTCGTGAACGCGCTCATAAAGGCCGCTCAGTTCCGCCGTCATATCCTCCGGCCAGTGCCTGGGAACGATGCGGCCGTCAATGCTTGATCCCATGTGCAGAATGACGTGCGGTTTCACCTGTGCCTCCGATGCCAAGAAAAAAGGGCGTCAACCGGGCTGCCCCTTATTCCAATAGCCTCGCTTCCTCCGCCTGAACAGCATGTCGTTGACAAGCGAATGCCATGAACCAAGTCCGTGCTAGCCGCGATATTGGTCGTCGCTCACATGCTCCAGCCAATCGACCGTCTTCCCGTCCAGGGCTTCGGCGATCGCGATATGGCTCATGGCAGTTGCGGGCGATGCGCCGTGCCAATGTTTCTCACCTGGCTCGAACCAAACGATATCGCCCGGATGGATCTCTTCGATCGGTCCGCCCTGCCGCTGGACCCGTCCCTGTCCCGACAGCACGATCAGCGTCTGTCCGAGGGGATGGGTATGCCATGCCGTGCGAGCACCCGGCTCGAAGGTGACGGTCGCACCGCCGATCCGTGCCGGAGCCATGCCCTTGAATGGAGCGTCGATGCGCACCGTGCCCGTGAAATAATCGGCCGGCCCTTTGGCGGAAGGCTCGGAGCCGCTTCGCTTGATGTTCATCCCATCATCCTTTCGCAATCCGTGTAGCCGGCATGATCTGCATGCCGCTTGGGAGGATATTTAGCGCGTAGGATTGGCAGCGATTAGATGGTAGATGATGCAAGAGCTTATGAAGAGGATTCATGAATGCCGCGCCAGTCCATCAACGACCTCATTGCCTTTCTCGCCGTCGCGCGGGAACAGAGCTTCACGAAGGCCGCGGCAAAGCTTGGCGTTTCGCAATCGGCGCTTAGCCACACCATCCGCGGCCTGGAGGCTCGGATCGGGCTGCGGCTGCTGACGCGCACCACGCGCAGTGTTTCGCCCACCGAAGCCGGCGAGCGCCTGCTTTTGACGATCGGCCCGCATTTCGACCAGATCGACAGCGAGCTGGCGGCCCTCAGCGAATTTCGCGAAAAGCCCGCCGGCACCATCCGCATCAATGCCGGCGAGCACTCCGCAGAAACCATCCTTTGGCCCGCCTTGAAGGCGCTGCTTCCCGACTATCCGGACCTCAATGTCGAAATCATCGTCGATTACGGCCTCACCGACATCGTTGCCGAACGATACGATGCCGGTGTGCGGCTTGGCGAACGACTGGGAAAGGACAAGATCGCCGTGCGCATCGGCCCCGACATGCGGATGGCCGTGGTCGGATCACCGGCCTATTTCGAAAACCATCCAAAACCGCTGACGCCTCAGGATCTGACGGACCATAACTGCATCAACCTGCGCCTGCCGACCTATGGCGGCGTCTACGCCTGGGAATTCGAAAAGGACGGCCGCGAAGTCAAGGTTCGCACCGAGGGCCAGCTGGTATTCAACAATATCGCTCTCAGGCTCAATGCAGCGCTGGAAGGCATGGGGCTGGCTTTTATGCCGCAGGATATCGTGCAGGCCGATATCGAGGCCGGCCGTCTGGTTCGCGTGCTCGAGGATTGGTGTCCGCCATTTTCCGGCTACCATCTCTACTATCCAAGCCGTCGGCAGGCGTCACCGGCCTTCGCGGTCGTGCTGAACGCATTGCGTTATCGCGGCTGATGTGCGGCTGATGTCAAGCGATTGCCGGTCGCTTCCATTGGCGAGCGAAGACATGGATACTCGTGATATACAGTCCAAAAGGGCTTCGTCATCCGACTGTCACGAACAAGGCGGAATTTGCGCCAAGGCGGGACAGGCACGATCGCGGTCAGACGCGAGAACCAGGCCGGCCGGGTCGCAAATATTGCGTGCCCTCATCTTTAGTCACTGAGAATCGGAGGGAATCTTGACCAACCCACGCGACGAGAACGAACATTCCGACTGGCTCGAGGCGGAATTGGCCGACACGCTGGACGAAGACTATGAGCTGGAAATCTCGGAGCCGGCGCTCTCCGAAGAGATCCGCAAGATCTACCAGAAGGCCCATCCCGCCACGATGCCGCGCGCCGACTATTTCCGCGCCCTGCTGACGCTGCAAGCCGAACTGATCAAGCTGCAGGATTGGGTCACCTACCACAAGGAAAAGGTCGTCGTGATCTTCGAAGGCCGTGATTCGGCCGGCAAGGGCGGCGCGATCAAGCGCATCACGCAACGCCTCAACCCGCGTGTCGCCAGGGTCGTCGCTCTGCCCGCACCATCAGACCGCGAAAAGACGCAATGGTATTTCCAGCGCTACGTGCCGCATCTGCCGGCCGGCGGCGAAATCGTTCTCTTCGACCGTTCCTGGTACAATCGTTCCGGCGTCGAGCGCGTCATGGGCTTCGCATCGGAGGATCAGGTCTCGCAGTTTTTCCACGACGTTCCCGAATTCGAACGCATGCTGGTTCGCTCGGGGATTCGGCTGGTGAAATACTGGTTCTCGATCACCGACGAAGAGCAGCAGCTGCGCTTCCTCGTGCGCATCCACGACCCCTTGAAGCAGTGGAAGCTCTCGCCGATGGACCTGCAGTCCCGCGTGCGCTGGGAAGCCTATACAAAGGCCAAGGAAGAAACCTTCGCCCGCACCAACATCCCGGAAGCGCCCTGGCACATTGTCGAAGGCAACGACAAGAAGCGCGCGCGTCTGAACTGCATCGACCACCTATTGAAGCAGATCCCCTACGAGGACGTGCCCCACGAGGACATCACACTGCCCGAGCGCGTCTTCAACCCGGATTACGAGCGCAAGGTGCTGCCGCCGGAACTCTACGTTCCCTCGAAATACTAAGGTACACTTATTAAAGCACACTTTCGTGAAGTCACAATTAGCCGTGACTTAAGCGACTGTAATCAAAAGCTTTCTTTGTCTTGTGTATGACGGCGGCGACAGTCGCCGTCACAAAACTGATAAACGACGGGGAGTAAGGGGTAGCCCAGCGTCGGGGTACATCAAGCAGAAAGCATAATCTCATGAAAAAGATTATTTTGGTGACGGTCCTTGGACTGATCGCTTCCAACGCAATGGCCATGCCCCGTTACGATACCCAGTCGATGACGTGCACGACCATTCAGAACAAGCTGGCCAAGGACGGCTCCGCCGTCCTCAGCCATCCGTCCACCAAGGTCAAAGGCCTGATGATGTACGATCTGTACGTCACCAATGGTTCCACCTGCTTTGGACAGGGCAACATGGCAGGCGCCTCGGTTCCGGCGAGCGACAATCCGAACTGCAAGGTCAAGGCCTGCGCCATCGCCCCGACCAAAGGTCACAACAAGCATATTTGAGGCGCAAGCCTTCAGACGATTTCAACGGTTGGCGGGCGCATTCGCGCCCGCTTTTGCTTCGCAGGGAACCGCAGGGCCTCACACCGTCACGACAAGCTTTCCCGTCGCCTCGTTCGATTCCATCAGCCGATGTGCCTCGCGGATGTCACCGAAATCGAAGACGGCAGCCGGTTTCGCTTTGTAGACCCCGGATTCAACGCGTTCGACGATCGACTGCAGCGGAATGTCGTCCAGTGAGAAATCCGGCGTCCCCAGCATGAAACTGGCAAAAAAGCTCAGTTGCACGCCGCTCGGCATATGAAGCAACGGATCGAAATTCGAAATGCCCTGGCCGCCGCCGAGAAATCCTGCCATGCAGACCCGCCCGCCTCTCCGCACCATCTTCAGCGAGGAAAGCAGCGTCGTCGTGCCGACAATGTCGAGTACGACGTCGATACCGGCGGGATAACGATCACGAATGGCCTCGATGAGCCCTGCGTCATCGACCAGCGCCTCCTCGGCACCCAGGCTTTTGAGCGCGCCGAGTCGATCCGCGCGCCGCGTCGTCGCAATCAACCTCGCGCCGGCGGCGGCCGCGATATTGAGCGCCGCCTGACCAAGCGCCGACGTCGCGCCTCTGATCAACACGGTCTGACCGTGCCGCAGCTCGAGATTTCGATGCAGGCAGGTCCACGCCGTCGCATAGGATTCCGGAATGGCGGCAAGGTGCGCCCAGGGCAATTGGGTCGTGAGCGGCACGACATTTGAAGCGGGAACGCGGGTGAATTCCGCATAGCTGCCGGGGATCGTACGCCCCATTCCGCCCATGAGCGCGCAGACCGTCGTGCCTTTCGCAAGCCTGCCGCTCGGATCGTCATAGACTTCTCCGACGCATTCGATACCACTGATCTTGGCAACGTCGCCCCATTTGCCGCTGCGCATATAGGTCTCTGCCCTGTTCAGGCCGAAGGCCCTGACAGAAATGAGCACCGTGCCGGCGGCAGGCTCCGGACGCGGCACATCGGCGATGTCGAGGACCTCAGGCCCTCCATACTCCCTGAAGATAATGGCTTTCATGATGTTGCTCCTGTGAATGAACAACGTCTTTCTATTCACATTCATCGTAGATATATTGTTCGTAATTTCACGATAGATGGTAGGAATTAGCTACAATGGACGGCGTCACCCTACAACAGCTGCGGTGCTTCGACGCTGTCGCGACCGAAGGCAGTTTGCAGGCCGCCGCGGATCGTTTGCTGCGAACCCATCCGACTGTTGTCGCCGCCATTCGCAATCTCGAAGATCAGCTCGGTTTCGCGCTGTTGGACAGAAGCGGCTACAGAGTGGCGCTCACCGAGAGAGGACGCGCCTTTCATGCCCGAGCCCAGGAACTGCTCCAGCAGGCAGATGGCCTGCGCATCTTCGGCAAACAACTCTCCATGGGAGAAGAGACGGCGCTTCGTGTGGTGATCGGCGATCTCACGCCGCTGGAGCCGACATTGCAACTTCTCCGGAGCTTCTTCAGCGACAATCCGGCAACCCGGCTCGATCTCTATTTCGAGGCTATTTCCGGTCCGTGGGAGCGTTTGGCCGACGATGACGCGGATCTGATTTTTCATCATATCGAGAAGAGCGATCCGACGCTGGACTATATCGACCTTATG
>JAGWJK010001267.1 GCA_028865845.1 Rhizobiaceae bacterium | reverse complement strand
CGAAGTCATCGCTTATGCCGACATGCCGGAACTCGAGCAGCTGATGCTGCATCGCCTGACCGAACTCGACGAGCTCGTGCGTGAAAGCTACGACGCCTTCGATTTCAAGCGCATTGCCCGCGCCCTCATCGATTTTGCGAATGTCGAGCTTTCGGCTTTCTACTTCGATGTCCGCAAGGATGCGCTCTACTGCGATGCTCCGTCCAGCCTGCGCCGCCGCTCGTCGCTGTCAGTCATCCGCATGATCTTCGAATGCATGGTGACGTGGCTGGCGCCGATGCTGCCGTTCACGACGGAAGAGGCCTGGCTGTCGCGCAATCCGGCAGCGGTCTCGGTACATCTCGAACAGTTCCCGTCCGTACCTTCGGAATGGAAGAACGAGGCGCTGGCCGAGAAGTGGAAGAAAATCCGCGCGATCCGCAGCGTCGTCACCGGCGCGCTCGAAATCGAGCGCAAGGATAAGCGCATCGGCTCGTCGCTGGAGGCTGCACCGGTCGTCTATATCGCCGATCCGGAGCTTCTGAAGGTGCTGGACGGTCAGGACCTCGCAGAAATCTGCATCACCTCGGACATCGCCGTCGTGGGCGGCGAAGCCCCGGCCGATGCCTTCCGCCTGGGCGAGACCGCATCGGTCGGCGTCGTCCCGCAGCTCGCTGAAGGCAGCAAGTGCGCGCGCTCCTGGCGCATCACCACCGATGTCGGTTCCGACCCGGAATATCCCGAGGTTTCGGCCCGCGATGCGGCGGCGTTGCGCGAATTAGCGGCTGTCAACTGAAGAAAGTTGCCGGATGAATTGCCTTTGCGGCGTTCATCCGGTAAAAGCTGCCTGAAAATGGCCCGATTTTTGCGCCACTTGGCGAAAACGGGGTTCTTCAGTTCGATGTACCGGCATGGCTGGGAAGGGTTTTCATGAGTGCGATGCATAGGGTTCGTGTCGGCGTCAGCTTGGCGGCACTCGTCGTTGGCTGCGGTTTGATGTCTGGCTGCCTGAGCAGCCCGAGCTACGGCACGGATAAGACCGCCGGCGTACAGCTCTTCGACGATATCAGCGACATCGCCTCCGTTTCGGCCATGACGCCCAAGGACAAGAACGTCAAGTATCCGACGCGTCCGGGCTTGGTCATGCCTGCCGACAAGCAGGATCTGACGTCGCCGCAGCAGTCGCTGGCAAGCAAGGACAATCCGGCCTGGCTGGAATCGCCTGAAGACGCCCGCAAGCGCCTCGCCGACGAAGCCGAGAACAACAAGAGCAACGTCAACTACCGCTCGCCGCTCGCCCAGGCCGACAGCGGCAGCACGCGCGCGACCGAGCAGCAGCAGACGGCAGCCTATCGCGCCGCCCGTCAGGACCAAGCCGGTACCTATATCGACCAGCGCCGTTACCTGATCGATCCGCCGCAGCAGTATCGCCAGGTGTCCGATCCGGCCGCCCTCAACGATGTTGGCACGCCGGAATCGAAGAAGGAAAAGAAGCGCAAGAAGGACGCCGAAGCAGCCCAGCAGTCCAGCAGCTGGTGGAAGCCTTTCCAATAAGCTCTCTTGATACCGAAGCGACGGCAAAAACCGTCGCTTTTTACTGATCCAGACGTTTGAGCTGGAAGAAATCCTTCAGGATGTCGGCCGCTTCCCGTTCGGCAATGCCCGAATAGACCTCGGGCGCGT